>JARWGK010000100.1:0-6164 GCA_040409725.1 Natronomonas sp. | reverse complement strand
GCCGATTCGGATTCCCTACACCTTCGCGGCCGTCCTCGGCATGACCGACGACCCCGACCTTCGGGTCGAGATGGCGCGTCGGTCCGGACACCTGCCGCCGGAGGCAGACGACGCTGCCGTCGAGACCGCCCTTCGACGGGTCGAGAAGGCCCGGCGGTGGGCAGAGCGAACCGACAACGCGTTCAACTACCGACTCGCCGCCGAACTCCCCGACGCCGAATTCGACGCCGACATCGAGGCGGCGCTGTCGGATCTCGCCGACCTCGTCGAACGCGACGACCCGGACGGCGACACGCTCCAGGAGGCCATCCACGAGACGGCGAAGACGGCAGGCGTCGGGGCCGGTGACCTCTTCGAGGCCGGCTATCGGCTCTTTCTTGACGAGTCCGAAGGGCCTCGCCTCGGCCCGTTCCTCGCCGCCCTCGACACCAATTTCGTCGTCGATCGACTGCGGATGGAGAGATGATCCGTTCGCCGAGAGAGGGCCCGTTGCCGTTCCGAGGGAACAACGCTTTCATCGTTCACGCACGTAGGGCGGATAGATGAGTCTCCTGCTGTGGGTCCTCGGTGGTATCCTTCTGTATACGGCTGCAGCCGTGACGCTCAACTCCCGGGGGCTGCTCCCGAAGTCCGTTCGCGTCTCCGGGCCGCTGCTTACGGTCCACACGAAACGCGGTCGTGAGTTCCTCGATCGACTGGCCACCCCACGCAGGCTGTGGCGTGCGTGGGGCAACTTCGGCCTCGGAATCGCCATCGTCGTGATGGTCGCGATGTTCGTCTTCGTCGTCGTGTCGGCCTACGGTGCGATCACACAGCCCTCGCTCCGGACGGGAATCCGCCCGCAGGACACGCTCGTGATCCCCGGGGTCAATCAGTTCCTGCCGCTTGCGGCGGCCGTCCACATCGTCATCGGGCTGGTCGTCGGCCTCGTCGTCCACGAGGGGGGTCACGGGCTGCTGTGTCGCGTCGAGGACATCGACATCGAATCGATGGGCGTCGCGCTGTTCGCCTTGATCCCCCTCGGGGCATTCGTCCAGCCCGACGAGGAGAGCCAGCAGGCTGCCGATCGAGGCGGCAAATCCCGAATGTTTGCCGCCGGTGTGACGAACAACTTTCTCGTCACCGTCCTGACGTTCGTGCTGTTTTTCGGCCTCGTTGCGACCGCCGTTGCCGTCGTTCCCGGCCTCGCCGTCGGCGGAGCGATACCCGGTTCGGCGGCGGATTCGGCCGGAATCGATCGCGGCGACGTGTTGACGGCTGTCGACGGCGAGCCGATCGAAAGCGACGACGACTTCGAGGCCGTCCTCGCCGATGCCGATCGGACGGTGACGGTCGACCGCGCCGACGCCGATCCGGTCACGGTCGAGCGGAACCTCATCGTCACCGGTGCCGTCGTCGATGCGCCGCTTTCGACCGGCGACGAAATCGCCGCCGTCGACGGCGAACCGGTGTTTACCCGCTCGGAGTTCGACCGGGCCGTCGGTGACGCAGAACGGATCACACTCGAGGTCGACGGCGAATCGATCGAGATGCCGGTCGGAACCTTCGTCAGTACGGTTCCGTCCGATGGACCGCTCGCCGCGGCGGGCGTTCCGGATCAGCCGGCGTTGATCCACAGCATCGGCGGCGAACCGACGCCGACATCGGAGGCACTCACCGACGTGCTCTCAGAAACCGAACCCGGTGAGACGGTCGAGGTCGTCGCATTCCTCGGCGACGACCCAGAGAACCCGTGGGACGGTGACCGACAGGAATTCGAGGTGACGCTCGCCGAACATCCCGAAAACGACCACGGTTTCCTCGGCGTCTCCGGGATTCAGGACGGAACGAGCGGAATCGTTCTCGACGACTTCGGGGTCGATCCCTACCCCGCACAGCAGTATCACGCGCTTCTCGGCGGCGGCGATCTGGGTGACGATCCGATCACGACGTTCATCATCCGATCGGGTGCCGTGTTGATCCTGCCGTTTGCGAGCGTCGTCGATCCGAACTTCGCGTACAACTTCGCCGGGTTCAACGGCGACGTCGTCAACTTCTACACCCTCGAAGGCCCTCTCGCTCCGCTCGGCGGAACCGTCGCCTTCGGGCTTCTCAACGCCCTGTTTTGGACGGGCTGGATCAACCTCAACCTCGGTATCTTCAACTGCATTCCGTCGTACCCACTCGACGGCGGCCACCTGCTTCGATCGTCCGTCGAGGCGGCGCTGTCACGGCTGCCGGTCGAGGTTGGTTCCTACGCGGCGGGCGTCATCACCGTCGGGATCAGCATCGCGATGATCGTGAGCTTCCTCGGTCTGCTGTTCGTTCCACAGCTGTAGCTTTCCTCCCGCGGTCCGTTTCCACACCGAACACGCAACTTCCTTTGTGGCTGCCGCCGAACGACGGGTATGCAACGGCGCAATCCCCCCGGCACTGAGGAAGGCTGGTATGCGTTTCACGACCTTCGAACGATCGACTGGGACGCGTGGCGCGATGCGACCGAACGCCGGCGGACGGTAGCACTCGAGGAGGGGATCGAGTTTCTCGATCGACACGCCGCCCTCGCCGACGCCGACGAAGGCGCGTCTGCTGTCTTCACGATCGTCGGCCACAAGGCGGATCTGCTTTTCATTCATCTCCGACCGACGCTCGAACACCTCGACCGGATCGAGCGGCGCTTCGAATCGACCGCGTTCGCGGAGTTCACCGAACAGACGAGTTCCTACGTCTCGGTCACCGAGGTATCGGGATACATACACGAGGATCTCACCGACGGACTCGACGACATCGAAGACGAGGGCACGCGTCGGTACATGCAACAGCGGATCTACCCGGAGATTCCCGACGCCGACCACGTCTGTTTTTATCCGATGGACAAACGCCGGGGGCCGGAGCACAACTGGTACGATCTCTCCTTCGAGCAACGGGCCGAACTCATGTCCGCCCACGGCGACATCGGGCGGGAGTACGCCGGCAAGGTGACACAGATCATCACCGGAAGCGTCGGCCTCGACGACCACGAGTGGGGTGTGACGCTGTTTGCCGACGACCCGACGGAGATCAAATCGCTGCTGTACGAGATGCGCTTTGATCCCTCCTCCTCGCGGTACGCCGAGTTCGGCCAGTTCTACGTCGGCAGACGGTTTCCGCCGTCGGATCTCGGTGCCGTCCTCGCCGGCGACGCCGTTCCGACCGACGAACCCCTCGCCGGCGACACCGACCCCGACGACGGCATCGACGCCGCACGGAGTGGCAACGGCACCACGACGACAGATCCCGACGACACCGATGACGCCGACGAAGCCGAAGCGGACGCCGGAAGCGGCGGTGGCGGCCGTCCGGACGTTGAGGCGACCCACGAGGAGGTCGACGTCGGGGAGCTACACGAACGACTCGCGGCCGTCGGCGTCGACCTCTCGGCGCATTCGGCGGCCGGATACGGCCTCTGTTTCGCAAGCGACGCCCCGGTCGACACTCTCCGGGAGGAAGTCGACGGACTGCGGAGCAACTTCGATCACTACGACACCCACGTCCTGACGAGCGTCGAATCGACTGACGACGGTCCTGTCGTCGTCTCGCTGTGGAAAAACGAGCGGGCCGCCTCGACGGCTTCCGGCTTCCTCGCCGACCTTCCCGGCGTCTCCACCGGTATCGGTTCGTCGATCGACTCGGACGACCTCTCGGATGCACCCGATGCATCCGAACCAGACGATACACCCGAACCAGCCGATGCATCCGAAACAGACGACACGGCGGACGACGCTGCAGCCGGCGGCCGGCCGGACGTCGACGCGTCCCACGAAACCGTCGACGCCGACACGTTCCGCCCTCGTGTCGAGCGCTTCGGCATCGACCTTTCGGAGTTTCCGGCGGCCGGCTACGGACTGCTTTTCACCTCCGAGACCGACGCCGAGGAGTTGATCGAGGAGGTCGACGGACTGCGGAGCAACTTCGATCACTACGACACCCACGTCCTGACGACGGTTCGGGCCGACGGTGGCACGACGGCCGTCGTCTCGCTGTGGAAAAACGAGCGGGCGGCCTCGACGGCCTCCGGCTTCCTCGCCGACCTCTCCGGCGTCGGATCGGGAATCGGGACGACGCTCGACGCCGTCGGCGACGAGCCATCCGAGACGGACGTCGACTCCGAGGACTCGACCGACGCCGCCAAGCCGGCCGGGATCGACGACGACGTCCGGGCGGCCTTCGAGGAGATGAATATCTACGCCGGACAGCCACACGGCGAGGACGTCTACGCGCTCGTGTTGTACTCGGAGGCCGACGCGGAGACGCTGTTTTCCGATCTCGACGCGCTCCGCAAACAGTTCGATCGCTACGACACACACGTGAAATCGGCGGTCTACGAGGCCGGCGGTGGCGATCGATCGGCGGTCGTCTCGATCTGGGAAACTGAAAGTGCCGCACAGACCGCCGGCGGCTTCCTCGAGGACCTCCCGGACATCGTCGGCCGGGCGGGCGAAGATCAGAGCACGTTCGGAACGATGGGGATGTTTTATACGGTCAAACCGGAGTACCGCGAGGAGTTCGTCGAGACGTTCGACGAGGTCGGCGGGATGCTGTCGGAGATGGACGGCCACATCGACACCCGGCTGATGATCAACCACGAGGCCGAAAACGACATGTTCATCGCGAGTCAGTGGCGAGAGCGCGAGGATGCGATGGCGTTTTTCCGCTCGGATTCGTTCCGTGACACGGTCGAATGGGGGCGTGAGGTGCTCGAAGACCGCCCACGCCACGTCTTTTTGGCCTGAAGTCACTCCCAGACGACGACGTCCGATCCGTCCACCCCGACGGTGACCGCCTCTCCGACGGTCGGCGGATCTCCGCGCTCCTCGACGACCACCGTTTCGCCGACATCCAGTTCGACCTCGACGTCGTACCGGCTGCCGATATCCGAGATCGCACGAACGGTTCCCGAAAGCGAGAGATCTGCCTCGATGTCGGCTCCACGACAGAACACGAGATCCGCCGGTCGGACGTGGGCGATCGACGCTTCTGATCGCTGTCGCTCGACCCGCCGATCGGAGCCGTCGTCCGGGGGCATCGCATCGAGATCAGACGCCGGAAGCGTGTTCGACCGACCCAGAAACGACGCGACGAACCGATTCGGCGGTGACTCGTACAGTTCGCGTGGCTCGCCGACGGCAGCGACCCGGCCGTCGTTCAGTATCACGAGCCGATCGGCGACCGACATCGCATCCTCCTGATCGTGGGTGACGAAAAGCGTCGTCACACCCGTTTCGCGCTGTATTCGGACGATCTCCTCGCGGAGTTGTGTCCGGAGGCTGCGATCGAGTGCCGAAAGCGGCTCGTCTAAGAGCAGCATATCCGGCTCCGGGGCCAACACGCGGGCGAGTTCCACCCGGCGTTTCTGTCCGCCGCTCAACGCCCCCGGATACGAATCACCCTCTCCTTCGAGTTCGACCAACTCGAGGAACTCTTCGACCCGCCGGGTTCTTTTTTCGGGTTCGATGTCCACCGCGTCCAGTCCGTATCGCACGTTCTCCCGGACGGTCATGTGTGGATACAGCGTCGATTGCTGGAAGACGACGCCGACGTCGCGTCTCTCCGGTGGTTCCTCGGTGACGTCGGTGCCACGCAGGACGACCGATCCGGCATCCGGCGCGGTGTGGCCGGCGACCATCTGGACGATCGTCGTTTTGCCACAGCCACTCGGGCCGAGCAACCCGACGATCTCGCCGTCTTCGAGGGCGAACGACACGTCCGTTACGGCCTGTTTTGTTCCGTAGCGACGGGAGAGTTCGTTCACCTCGAGTGTCATCGATCGATCACCGTCGGAACGCTTCTGAGCCACTCGACGGCGGCGACGACGAAAAGCGTGATCGAAAGCAGCGCAAACGCAAGCGGGACGATGGAGTCGATCCCACCGGAGATGAACTCCACCCAGATCTGGGTCGGCATGGTTCGTGGATTGTACGCGACCATCATCGTCGCCCCGAACTCGCCGATCGCTCGCGCGAAGGTGAGGATGATCCCGGCGGCGACTGCCCCCCGAGCGAGCGGCAGGGAGACGTTCCAGAACGTTGCGATCGGCCCGTAGCCGAGGGAGCGTGAGGCCTGTTCCAGTCGCTCGTCGACCGCGCCGAATCCGGCGCGGGCGGTGATGACCACGAACGGGGCGGCGACGAACGTCTGTGCGAGGA
>JARWGK010000099.1:0-6222 GCA_040409725.1 Natronomonas sp. | reverse complement strand
TGCGACCGGAATATACGGTGCCGCGGCCGGTGTTTCGACCGACCTACGTCGATCGACCGATCGATACGATCCAGAGACGCTGTTCGACATCGGTTCAGGAGGACTCACCGCCGGGCTGTCAGCACTCGATGACGCCGATCTGGAGGGCGTGACGGTCGAAATTCTGGCAGATCGCCCGTTCGATAATCAGGGGGCGAACAGGGTTCGTCTCGACGCTGATTCCGAGGCGGTGTCGGCGGCACTATCGCCGGCACAGGGGCAGTTCGTCCTCGCCGTCGACACGGGTGCGACGGACGCTTTCGAGCGCGACGTTGCCCCCGACACCGAGTTCGTCGTTCGGATCGAATACGACGGGCCTGCGGAAGGGGACGAACGGTATCGGTTTGCTTCCCCCGCGGACGCCGATGCGTTCGGCGGTGGGGTCGCCGGTGACGGGGAGCGACCGGCCTTCCCGTATCTCGAATCCGGTGAATCGCTGTCGGCATCGACCACAGTCGAGTTCGTCGAACCGTCCGTGGCCTTCGACCGGGTCACTGGCGGAACGGATCGATCGCTTCCGGAGTCGCTCCGAGAATCGGGAGAGTCAGATCGAGGCGACGACCCTCGGCTATTGATCGGAAACGAAACCGACTCGACGGTTTCCGGAAACACGACGCTTGCCCCGGGGACGGAGCTTTCGGTGTGGCTGCAGGACGCCGATGCGGAGACAGAAACGACACTACAGCGACACGAAACGACCGTCGACGCCGACGGCAACTGGACCGTGAGCGTGAACGGAACCGTCGGCGGTGTCGGTGACGAGTTCGAGGTGTTCGTTCGTGCGAACGGAGCGGTGATCGGATCGATCGAAGCGGTGATCGTCGGAGCACACGTCTTCGAATCCGATCCCGAGGGCGACGAAACCGACCGTACTCGTTCGGAGGGTTCTGGAGACACGGGGAGTTCGATCGCCGGTAGTGGGGGCTCGGAGGGATCGGAAGCTGGAACAGGAATCGGAGAGACGACGATCGGCGACGACGACGAGATCGAAGAGGCGGGCGGCGAGATCGGCACCGGAAGTGCGGAATCGACCTCCGGTGGACCGGTGCCCGACCTCGCGGCCGGTCCGATGGCGGTCGCTGCCCTCGTCGTACTCGTGGTGCTTCTCGTCGGGTGGCTCGCGGCCCGGCGACGACGAATCGGTGAGTGAGTAACGACAGCGGACAGCGTGGATCCTACGGTTCGAAGGATTCCAGCCGGCGAACGCTCGGCATGCCATCGACTGCATCCTCGTTCCGTAGGATACGGCGACCCGCCCGTCGTCGCTCGTCGCCCGCTTCGGGATTCCGATCGGCGTATGCTGCCGCGCTCGGACCGTACTCGCTTCCGGCATCGGCGAGGGCTTCGGCCATCCGACGGAACGTCTGGTATCTCGAATCGAGGCGTCTGTCACCGACCGGATCGGCGTCGAGTCGATCCACGGCGGTTCGGAAGGCCGTGACAGACTGATCGAAGCGCTGTTCGGCGCTAATCCACGACCGGCGACGGTACAGTCCTTCGGCGCGAATCCACCGGTCGTGGCCCTCGCTGAACGGCTCTCGGGCGTCGAGTAGCCGCCGGAAGGCGTCGGCGTCCCGGTTCAGTTGATCGATTTTCGCTCCAAGTTCCGACTCCGAGACCCGTGTGCTTGCTTCTGCATCGGCGGGATCTCCGGCGGCGGCGAGGGATTCGAGCCGCGTCGTCACGTCGTCCATTCGCTCTCGAAGTCGTCGCCACGCGACCGGACTCACCACGTCGCCCTGATGAGCGACGACGACGTCGCCGAACGCCTCGAAGGATTCTCCGAGCCGTTCCTGCGTCCGGGCGCTGGCGGTGATCATCGCACCGACGCGTCTGAGGCGGCTGATCCGGTTTCGCTGCTCGGCGTTTGCCCGGTTTGCCGCACGGTCGAATAACTCGTTTGCCTCCCGGACCTGTCTGGAGACCGGAACCCATCGGAACCCGACGACAGAGGCTCGGACATCGAGGAACGACTCCGCACCGCCGGAGTCGGCATACGCGACGAGCGCCTCTTGGAGGCGTTCGTCTCCGCCATCGATCCGCTCCTCTGCAAACCGCTCGGATTCAGTGGGTTCCTCCTCCGGTGGCTCTGTTTCGTCCTCGGGTTCGAGTTCGTCTTCCGCTGGAGGTTCCGCTTCTGCTTCCGGTTGTGGCTCTTCGGCCTCGGGTTCCGGTTCGGGGTCGGGATCGGATCCTTCACCGACGATCGGTCGCTCCTCTTCGGCACAGCCGGCGACGGCGACCGCGGCGAGGGCTCCGAGATAGTGGCGGCGGCGCATACCCTTCAATTGATGTCACCTGATAAGAAGGTGTGGGCCACGTCGGCTGCCGCTGATTTATTATCACGGGCCGTTTTCGTTCGATCGTGGCTTCCGATAGCGATTCCTGTGGGCGTCGCCGGTGGCTCACGGCGCTCTGTGGTCTCGGCGGTGCCGGTCTCGCCGGCTGTCTCGATGCGATTTCGGGTGAATCGACCGGCGACGACGTTCGAGCGGACGATGCGAACGGACGACACACCGAGGCGGATCGAGTCCACCCGGAGTACGAGACCCGAGTGGTTCGGATCGAAACGCCCGACGGCGACGTCCTCGGTTCGGTCACGGCTGCGATCGCGGACACCGACGATCTGCGATACACCGGGTTGAGCGACACGGAGGTGCTGCCCGACGACCGCGGAATGCTGTTCGTCTACGAATCCGTCGCCGACCGGACGTTCGTCATGCGGGAGATGGATTTCGGGATCGACATCGTCTACGCCGACGGCGAAGGCGTCATCACCGAAATCCACCACGCACCCGCACCCGGCCCCGAGGAAGACGGCAATCTACAGCGATACCCCGGTTGGGGACAGTACGTTCTCGAGGTGAACTACCGCTGGACCGAAGCACACGGCGTCGAAGTCGGTGACGTTCTTCGATTCGATCCGGTTGTCGAATAATCGCCACGTTCATTTGCTGAGGCGGTGTATTCGGCGATACTCGAATGTCGTCTCCGACCCGTCGGCAACTGCTCACGGCCCTCGCGGGTAGTGCTGCGGTTGCGGGCTGTACCGACGAAGAACCGGATACCGATCCGAGTTCGACTTCCGTCGACGACTCCAGAACGGAGCCGACGGCAACCGACGAATCCGACTCCGACGACGAGCCGCAGGATTCGGCCGACGACGATTCCGACGCCGAGGAAGCCGACGAATCGGAGGAACCAGCAGGCCCCGATCTCGCCGAGCGTGAGGAGGAACTACCGGAGTTGATCCGGGAATCACTCAACGCCAGTCGGAACAACACGGCAGCAGCACTGTCGATCTACACCGAGGCCGTCCCCCGGGAGGACCGACAGGACGTGCCTGCCGTACTGTCGGTTTCACTCCTCGAAGAGGGAGATCGAATCGGGATGCAGCGGCAATTAAACGACGCCGCCGATCGACTCGACGGTGCAGTCACCCGCGCCGATCTGCAGGGAATCGACGACGATCCGGCTCGACGAATCTTCGAACTGCTCGGGGCGGAAATCGAAACGCTGTCGACAGCAGCGGTGGCACACGAGACCCTCGCCCGTGGCTTCGGACGTGTCGAGTCGGTCGTCGAACTGGCCGACCAGCGCGCGTACCGACTCGCAGCCGACGAACACGACGACCTCACCGAGACGAGTGCGGAGGCGTCCGTCCACGTCGCCGATGCGGCAGACGCAGTCGAGGTGATCGCGGCGGCGGTCGATCGAGAGCGGGAGATCCTCGTCGGCGAGGAGTACACGGCACTCGTCGATCGGCTCCGGACAGCAGAGGAGGTGCTGTTGCGCTACCGCTCTGCGGTGGGTGACGTGCCGTCGATCTTCGAGGATCTGGACGACGCCGACACGGCCCGTGCCGTCGGCGACAACGACGAGGCACTCGCCCTCGCACAGATCGTCATCGAAGATCTCGACGCCCTGATATCCGAGATCGAATCGATCGAACGACCCGAAACCACCGAACCACTGGAGACGTTTCTGCTCGTGACCTTCGAGGAGAAACTCCAACTGGCCCGAGAGATCCGAGACGACGCCCGGGCCGCGATGGAATAACGTCGTCTCTCGAATGAATTTGCGTGGGTATCGGCAGTCGGTAGACTCTCTCAGGCAGCCAACAGTATAACTGCACGGGGTTCCAATACGGCGTATGTCCAAACAGGCCGAAGAAAAGACAGACGAAGAGTGGCGAAACGAACTCTCCGAGGAGGAGTACCGAATCCTTCGGGAGGCTGGCACCGAGCCGGCCGGAACCTCGGAGCTTTTGACGGTCGACGACGACGGCGTGTTCCGGTGTGCTGGCTGTGAACAGGAGCTGTTCGAATCCAAGACGAAGTTCAAATCCGGAACCGGGTGGCCGAGCTTCTACGACCCGGCCGACAGCGATGCCGTCGAGACGAAACCGGATCGCAGCCACGGCATGGTCCGCACCGAGGTCGTCTGCAGCGGGTGTGGCGGACACCTGGGCCACGTCTTTGACGACGGACCGGAGCCGACGGGCAAACGCTACTGCATCAACGGAATCGCCCTCGACTTCGACGAACGGGCGTGACCGACGAGCTGACACCTCTCGCTGTTGTCGATTCCGTCGATTCCGTCGATTCTGTCGATTCCCTCGCTGTTATCGATTCTGTCGATTCCCTCGCTGTTATCGATTCTGTCCGTTTTCATGCGCCGGATAGCCTCGGCTGAGGACAGAACGGCCTCCGACGGACACCGATGTTACCCGGTAACCCTAGTATCAGATCAACTATATATAGGTTCGAGTTCGTATCTGGTAACGTAATGAAAGCAGCAATCGCGGTGACACTCGAAGTGAACGGGCGACACGAAATCGGCGGAGGGAACCGATAGTGTTCGAAACAGCAGGCGCGGACGTCGTTTTCTTGCTCGCGCGCGTCCTCTTCGGCGGGGTGTTGGCCTTCACCGGTCTCAACCACTTCACCGACATCGAGGCAATGGCAGGTTACGCAGAGTACAAGGGCCTCCCGGCCCCGCGGCTGTCGGTTCTGGCGAGCGGCGGCCTGTTGATCTTCGGTGGTCTCTCGATCGTCGTCGGTGCGTTCCCGGCGGTCGGTGCGGGGGCTCTCGCCGTCTTCCTCGTCGCCTCCGCGGTGACGATGCACGACTTCTGGGCCGTCGAGGAAGACGACGCCCAGACGGAGATGACACAGTTTCTCAAGAACGTCTACGGTGCCGGCGCTGCTCTCGCCTTCCTCGTTCTCGCCGGGACGCCGTGGCCCTACGCGGTCAACGTCGGTCTGTAGGATCGGACGGCGACGGAGTTTCCGAAACACAGTGTTGGTGCCGCACGGAATCCCGAACCGGAGCCACAGCGCGGCGGTCTTCGATCGGGTGTAACCGGCGCATAACTCCGGTCGATCCGATCGGCTGCGTCGCCAGCGGTAGCCACGGAGCGGCCCTCCCGCCGCAGGTCCCTGGACGGACCGCCGTAGCCTCCGGTTGATCACCGATTATTCGGGGATGGAAACCGGACGGAGAATTCCTCGAAGAAATCGGTCTCACGAGTTGAGAAGCGGATATCATTCTGGTAAGGACAAATTATAAAAGTTCTATGGCCGTTTCGGAGAATGAAGTCGCAACCGAGAGCATACGGGGCGTTGCCCCCGAAGAGGCCAGGCGGTGGGTCGCGTATCAGAAGATGGGGATCGTCGGTGAGTGGGAACCGATGGATGGGAGAGTCCTCATTTTCGTCCTGGTACAGCCCTGCTGCCGTTCGCAGGTGACAGATGGTACGAACACACACGACAGGCGGCCCCGATTCGGGGTCGATCAAAACGGTGGGGAATCGGCGTTCGAACGACCAGTCAACGGCGAATGCAATTCACATGAGAAAAGAGACAGGTGATCCGAAATGAGTGGGACAGAGACACGAACGAAATTACGTGCGGTGTTTCTGGCCAGCCTGATGTTCCTGTGGCTGTTTGCGGGAACGATGGGGTTTGCCGGGAGTGCGGTGGCGGAGGAGACGATAATTGTTGATGATGACGGGAGCGAGGATCACGAGACTATACAAGATGCAGTAGATGCTGCAGACGAGGGTGACACAATCGAAGTTGAGGAGGGGACCTACGAGGAGTCAGTCACAATAGAAACGGATGACCTGACGCTCAATGTAGCTGCCGACACCGAAGCCGTCCACCGCGTGTCGGCAAGCGC
>JARWGK010000098.1:0-27740 GCA_040409725.1 Natronomonas sp. | reverse complement strand
GTACGAACTGTCGGGGGCAGGTACAGGAGCTGGCCGATCGAATCGAGGCGTTTCGGGAGCGAAACGCCGAGGTCGTCTCGATCGTTCCGGAGCCGAGGGAGCGAGTCCAGGAGTGGCAGGACTCCTACGACCTTCCGTACCCGCTTTTGGCCGATCCCGACGCCACCGCCGGCGACGCCTACGACCAGCCGGTTCGGTTCAGCTTCCTCGGCAAACTGAGTGACTTCCTCGGCCGGATGCCCGTCGTCGTGATCGTCGACCGCCGCGGCGACGAACCCGAGGTCGTTTATCAGTACAGCGGCAGTTCGACGTTCGACCGCCCGGAGATCGACGACGTTCTCGCGGAGCTGGATTCCCTCTCCTGACGCCGTTCACCCGAACAGACCTGCCAGCCCGACGACGCCGCGAGCAACGCCGACGAGCAGTAGTATATAAATGACGTTTCCGACCGTCGTCGCGGCGAGGAACCGACCGACCGGATACCGGCTCAATCCGGCCGGAACCGCCATCAGGGACCGGATCACCGGAACGGCGTTGCTCAGACAGACGCCGACTGCGCCGTAGCGATCGAACAGATTCTCGACGACAGACAGCCGTCGCTTGCCGACCCGTTCCGTCACCCGATCCGGCAGTGAGGCGATGCCGGGAACCCGCCGCCGCAGGCCGAACAACTCCGGCGCCTGATCGTTGAAGCTCCGATACAGCGCCCACTGTCCCAAAACGGCGGCGGCGACACACCCGGCACAGAGCACGACGAGTCGAAACCGTCCGGGGGAAGCGACCACGACGTATCCGATGAACACCGCCGGTGGCTGGAGGATCTTTCCGACGACGAGTCCTTCCGACAGGAACAACGCGACGAGTACGGGGACGCCGACGGCGATAACGACACCCAGCGTCGTCTCGACGATCGCCTCCGAAACCATCTACCCGACGTTTCGCGTCGACCGTGTTGATACTGGCGCCGATCGAACGCCGGGAGGCCTCCCGGCGACCGCCCGAATATATGACGCCGGAGCCACAACCCTCGCGTATGAAGATATACACCGGCCGTGGTGACGAGGGAATGACGGACCTGCGGGACATGTCGCGGATATCGAAAACGAGCGCACGGATCGAGGCCTACGGAACGGTCGACGAACTGAACAGTGTCGTCGGGATGATCCGTCCGTCCGGATACGACGACATCGACGAGAAACTGGCGTCGATCCAGAACCACCTCCACATCATTCAGGCGGAGTTCGCAAGCCCCGACAAGGACGACGAGGACACACCCCACATCGATGACGAACACGTCGACACGCTCGAATCGTGGATCGACGAGTTCGACACGGAACTCGACCCACTCGAACAGTTCATCCTTCCTGGCGGCAGCAGCGTCGGAGCGACCCTGCACCACGCACGTGCGGTCTGTCGCCGTGCCGAGCGACGCTCCGTCGCTCTCGCCGCCGACGAACCGATCAACGACGCCGCGGTCGCCTACCTCAACCGACTCTCCGATGCCCTGTTCGTCGTCGCCCGGGTGGTGAACAAACGCGAAGGTGTCCCCGAGGAATCCCCGGAGTACTGACCGCAGGGACCTTTCGTGTGGGCTATCGAACGCCGGATCGTGACTCCTCCGATCACCCGGGAACCACCACCCGATCGACCGGTATCACGTAGTTTATACTCCATCGAATCCGGGAGTTCTGTATGCAGCAGGTAGACGTTGCGATCGTCGGTGGGGGTCCGGCGGGTTCGGCCGCCGGGCATGCGGCTGCCACCGAGGGGGCTGACGCCATCGTCGTCGAGAAAGGTGTCCCCCGGGCGGATCGGGACGGACCAGGCCCGGATTCGACCGACGCTGCTGGCATCCTCGATTACTGGGTCGACATCATGGACCTCGACGAGCCGATTCCGGAGTGGGTCAAACACCAGGAGCTCTCGGCGGCGAAGTTCGTCGGCCCGTCGGAGTCGGTCACCCTCGAACGGACGGGCATCTCCTCGTCGTACCCGAACTTCGGGTTCACGATGCACCGGGCGCGATTCGACGACTGGCTGCGGGAACGCGCCGAATCCGCGGGTGCCACCTATCGGGTGGGATCGGCTGTCGCCGACATCGAGACGGACCTCGTCGGCCGGCCCTCACATCGGCTGACTCTTCGTGACGGAACGGAAATCGAAACGGAGTATCTGATCCTCGCCGACGGTCCACAGCGGAGCGTCACCGGCGACGTTCTCGAACGGTGGCTCGATTCGGAGACGATGGAACGGCTCTCGCCGAGTCGGACGAACCACATCGCCTATCAGGAGTACCGCCGGATGCCCGAGGAACTGTTCGACCGGGAGACGATCACCTTCTGGTGGGGCTACATGCCCGGACACACCGCCTATCCGTGGGTGTTTCCGAACGACGAACCCGTCGCCCGCGTCGGATTGACGATGCCGATCGGACTCGACCTCGAGGACATCGACAACCGCGAGGCATACCGCCTGCTCCGTCCCGACGACGAGCGGACGCCACAGGGCAAAACGTACATCCGACGGCTTCTGGAAGAGGTGTATCCCGGGTACGACCTCGAGGACTTTCCGATCGTCTCCGACCGCGGGAAATCGGGCGGGACGGAAACGTATCCGATCTCCTCGACCCGTCCGATCGAATCGCCGGTGGATGCAAATGTCGCCGTCGTCGGCGGGGCGATGGGTGCGACCTCGGCGTTCCACGAGGGCGGCGACCACGTGGCGATTCGAACCGGTTCGATCGCCGGCCGACTCGCCGCCCTCGGCGCGTTGCGCGCCTACAACACCGAATGGAAGCGAGCGATCGAAGACGAGGTCGCACGCAACGTCGCCTTCGCCGACATCGTCAGAGGATTCCAACCGGACGACTGGGACCGACTCTTCTCGATCATCGATCAGGTGATGCACGACGGCGGGTTCGAACCGCGCGCTGCGGTGGGCAACGGCATCACCGGCGCGAAGCTGTTCGCGCAGTACCGCTGGTCTCGATTCAAAACCCGAAACGGCAACTACGTGCAGGTTCGGGCCGACGACTACGCGATCTGACCGTCGACGGAGTCGCCGACTACCCGTCTCCCCGCCGTTTCAGCAACACCAGACAGACGAACGCGACGAGTCCGGCGGCGACGCCGAACCCGTGTTGGTCTTCGTCGGGATCTTCCGCCGCATCTGAACCAGCCGTTTCGCCGTCCTCGGTCTCGCCGTCTTCCTCGGCGAAGGTCACGCCGTCGTCGTCGTCGTCGTCCTCGAGTGGAATGCGCTCCTCACCGCCGCCGTCGATGTGAATCGCCGCCTCGCGGCTGTGCAACACCGGCAGCGGGAACCCCTCTATGAGCTCCGAGTGTGCGTCCTCGAACTGCAACACCGCGGTCGATGGATCGGCCGTCTCGCTGACCTCGAAGGTGATCGTCGCCGTCGGCGTGTCACCGGTGTCACTCACGCCGCCGGCGGGCGGATCACGCGCCTGTTCGACCGTCACCCGCCCCGCATCGTCGTCGATCGTCGTGTCGTATGTTACCTCGGTTTCGGCTTCCTGGTGCATCCACGGGCCGATTTCGACGTCCGCTACGGCCAGCACCTCGGGGTCGTAGGCGACGGTGTAGCCGAACGACTGCACGCCGTTGTCGTCGTAGCCGGCCATCGCGCTGAGGGTCACGTCGACCTCGATTGTCTCACCCGGATCGACCTCGGATTCACTCGGATCGAAGTCGAGCAGTCCCGGGCTGTCGCCGGCGAACGCCGGTGCGGCGAACGCACTCCCGACCAACAGACAGACGACGAGTGCGACGCCGACACGAGTTGGTCCGTTGCTCATTCGGGGACAGTAATCTCCACCGACGGCATCTCCAGAAACGCCGTCTCGTAGCCGGTGTGACGGGACACCTGCGGCGGTGCGTCGACGACGATTTCGATCGTATCACCGGGTTCGAGCGACGCCTCGATCCCGTAGTGTAGTCCGAGTTCGTCGTCGAGTACCTGTTCCAGCCTCCCGTCGACGGCCCCCTCGACCGACAGCGCCATGTCCGCGAGCGGAACCCGATTGTGCGGTGTTCGAGGACTGACGAACAGGTAGCCATCGCCGAAGCGGGAGTCCTCGAGATACCCGGCGACGACCGTCGCATCCCCTGTCTGTGGCTCCCCGAGAATGGTTCCGGGGTAGGCGTCCGCCGGTGGAAGCTGTGAAACCGGCATCGTGTGGTCGTGATCGTGGTCGTCGTCGTGGTCGTCGTCGTGGTCGTGATCGTGGTCGTGATCGTGGTCGTGATCGTGATCGTCGTGGTCACCCATCCCGTGCATCGGTTCGAGTGCGCCCCGTCGCCCCCAGTTCTCCTCGTCGAGATACTCGACGTTGTCGACGAGATTTCGGCGGAACGATTCGTCGTACTCGAACTCGAAGGTCGCCGTTGCACTCTCCTCGAATCGGTCGGCGAAGGCACCCGACCGCTCCGTCGTGATCGGGTTCAACTCGACCTCGACGCTGTAGGTGCCGTCGGCCGGCAGGGGGACGTTGTCACCGAAGTGAAAGCCCATCGTCTGGGATATCATCGGCCACGGTGCACGGCGGTCGACCTCCTCACTGTCGTGGTAGACGCGCATCTCGGCACCGGCGTCGACGGCGAGCACTTGACCCGTCTCGGGGTCCCACGGCGTGAACATCAGATGGACGCCTTCCCGTGACTCCGGCAACACCTCCTCCGTCTGCTGGCCGGTCACGAGCCAAAAGCGGTGTGGATAGGTGATCATCGGCGTCAGCGCATACTCGCCGGCCTCGACGGTCGGCAGGTGCTCCATCGCCTCTCGATGTGTCGGCACGTACACGCCGTCGGGTGGGTCTTCCACGCGCGGAATGTCGGGAAGGGTATCCGAATCGCCGCCGGCACCTCCCGCTCCGTCGTCACCGAGACAGCCGGCGAGGCCGGCCCCCAGAGCCACCGCGGACCCCGCGAGCACGCGGCGTCGTGTCGGTCCGTCGTCGTCCATGCTGTCCAATTCTGTCCGTTCTGATTCGTATTTCGTCATATGTATCGGAAATTATTTCTTATAGTTCGTCGTTCCTTCCGTCTCAGACACCGGGTAGTGCTCGCTTCGATCGTGGCGGGACAATGAAGTTCCCCCGGCGGTGGACGAGGATGTACTGGAGGATGCCGTTGTTCAGTCGCTGTCCGACGCCGCCGCCGGTGAGATCCGCGCCGGTCATCGCCTCTCGAACGCGCACGAAGTCGTCGATCGTGCGCTGGTAGGCGACGAAGTGGACCCCCGGACCTTCACCGACGGTCTCGTCTATGGTGTTGAAATCACGGCGCAAAAGCGGCGGCGTTCCGTCCTCGTCGCGGGCACGGGCGGCCTTCTGTGCGTGTCCGACCATCCCCCGGGTCCGGGCGTGTTCCTCGGTGTCGTCGGCGACCGCACTCGCGCCGGTTGCGGCACCGAGTTCTTCGCCGATCTCTCCGACCCCATCGTCGGCGTGTTCGGGGCTGAACATCTTGGCGACGCGCTGGAAGTGGTTGTCCTGTTCGAACCACTGCCGAAGGTTCAGATCCATCGTCGAGACGTGCAGGGTCGTCCCGCCGGCGAAGGGGCCGTCCTGAATCGTGACCCGATCCTCCGGCGCCTGACTTCCCGAGAATCCGGACCGAAAGCCCATAAAGAAGGGTGCCTCCTCGGGGACCGAGTCCGGAACGCCGTCTACGTCCGTGTGCTGTGCCGGCAGCCCATCGCCGACGAACCCGGTTCGCCGCGGTTCGGCCCGTTCGAACACGCCCGAAAGCGTCGCATCCGGCTCCAGGCCGTTCGGATCGGCGTTGCCGAGAAGCGCCTCCTCGGCTTCCAGTACGACCTCCGGACTGTCGCTTGCGAGGTGGACGATCGCATCGAAGTCGTCGAAGTCGGGTGACTCCATCGAGGTCAGCGCTTCCGGTTCCGGAATCGGCGACTCACCGCCGATTCGCCCGAAGTACGACGGCGAGTACCCGACGGAAAACAACAGTCCGTCGGGGCTGTACTCGTAGGCTTGCTCCAGCGTTCGAAAAGCCGATTCGACCCGGTGGCTGTCGTCTTTGTCCGGCTCCGTGGTCAGCCGGAGCGGCAGCAAGACACGGTGTTCGGGTGGAACGTGGTTGCCGTCGTCGTCGGTCGAAAGCACGGCGTTCCAGCCGTGTTGTCGCTCCGGTCGATCCGCCGGATCACCGCGTGGCACCGCCGTCTCCCCCACCGTATCGAGACACGCAGAGAGACCAGCAGCACCACCAACAGCAACGGCCGCACGAAGGTACTCCCGTCGCGAGAGTGACTCACTCCCCGGAATGTCCATACACACACTATGTGTGGAACAAAAAAGAGGCTGTCTGTTCGACCTGCAACTGCTCGATGTGGTGACGAATCGATACGGAAGATACCGCCACACACGACGCTCAGAGCCGTCGTGCTATGGGATACGATATATACGCGCCGACACAGGTAGTGGCAAATAACACTTCTTTCTGTGACGAAAGTAAAACGAATTCGGCCGTCTTGGGTCGTCTATCCGACGATTCCGGGGCTTCCGGATCGTCAGTCTTTAGTCTGGTGGCCGCAGTCATACGAGTGTTATGGAGCGAACAACCCGACGTACGTTTCTCGCCGGCACGACAGCCGCCGGGGTCGTTGCGTTGGCAGGCTGCGGTCAGGACGAACCCGAAGAGGAACCGGATGCAGAGCCCGAACCCGAACCAGAGCCGGAAGACGACGAGGAGATGGCCGAAGACGACGAAGAGTTCGAGGCCTCCTACGAGATCTGGGCGGCAGACCAGGGCACGAACACCATCTACATCTACGAACCGGCCGGCGACGGTGACTTCGAGGAAGTCGATTCGATCGACACCGGTGCCGAAAACGGTGAGGTGCCGCACATGGTGGATTACTCCTCGGATTACGAGTACGTCGCAGTCGCCTGTACGGCCGGTGCACGAACGCTCGTCTACCGGACCGAGGACCGAGAACTCGTCGCGAACCTCGAAACGGGTGCCGGCTCACACTTCGCCGGCTTCACGCCCGACGACGAGTTCATCCACGTCGACGTGATCGGCGACGAGAAGATCGTCCGTGTCGATGCAGACCTCGAAAACGAGGAGTTCGAGCAGGTCGACGAGATCAACGTCCGCGAGAACGATACCATCGTCGAGGCCGGCATCGAAACGGGATCGCCGATCTGTCACCAGCACACACACGACGGTCGTTCGCTGCACACGATGGGACCGAGCTACCACGACGCATCCCTCGTGATCGTCGACCACGACGACTTCTCCGTCGACCGTGCCCATCCCGGCGACGAGGTACCGACGAACTGCGGGACGGTTTCACACCCGACCGACGACAAGTTCTATCTCACCGCCGGACTGCCGTCCGATCCCGATGCAGATCCCGAGGAAGACCCCGTTGCAGCCGACGGCGTTGGCGATTACTACGTCTACGACACCGCAGAAGACGAAGTCACGACTGTCGGATCGACCGGCGGCGTCGACGCACACGGCTTCTGGTTCCCGCCGGAAGGCGACGAACTGTGGGTGCTCAACCGCGAGACGAACGACGGCGTCGTTATCGATCCCGAGACCGACGAAGTCATAGAGGAGATCGACGCCTTCGGACCGGAGCAGTCCGACGATCCAAACGAGGCCGACTCCCCGGATATCATGTGGGCCTCCCCCGACGGCGAGTTCATGTTCGTGACCCTCCGCGGTCCGAACCCGCTTTCGGGTGACCCTCACGCTGCCACCGGCATCAACCCCGGCTTCGCGGTGATGGACATCGACTCCCGGGAGATCGTCGACACGATCCAGCCCGACGGTGACAACGAGGACAGCGACTTCCACGGCATCGGCGTCCGCCCGCTGGAATCGTTCGACGGCTTCACGTCGCCGTCGTACTGAGCACCGAGCGCAAACCACTTCTCCGTCTGTCTTCTACTCTCTTGTACACGCCGTTAGTCCCCGTCAGAGCAGCCCAACCGGGTGGCGATGACACAGCGGAGATCCCCGGCGTGTGACACCCGACGACGTGAGTCGTCTACCCCGCTGGCCGTCCGGCCAGCCGCCCGGCACGAGGGTTAGCCGGTTGACCGAGACACACCGTCTGGGATGATACCGGTCGTTAGTGTTCCGGGCGTACACCGACCTTTTCCAGCGCTCGCTTCGCTCGCTTGCAAAAGCTCGATCAAAAGCACTCCTCGCTCCAGCGCGCCTTTGGCGCTTAGTCGCTCGTCGGCCTCGCGCTCACGTTCGTTCACGCGAGTGAACCGGCGACCTGCCGGGTCCTTCGGACCGCTCGGTCGCCGGACGCTTGCTGATTCTACCCCCGATGAGTCTGCTAGTAGATTCCCGTCCGGTAGTGTTCCGGGCGTACATTTTGATCTGTGTGTTGTTCTGAACTTCGGGAATCAGCACAATTATAACCAGTTCCGACCCACATATTCGAGCGTTACGTCGGACTGGTCGATATACTCGGAGAGTTCGTGTACGATGTCTCCCACCTCTCGGGCCGAAAGCGTCTGATCTTTCTGAAAGAGAATCCCGGCAGTATCCTCGACATCCATCTGGGTGAAGAAGTCGTCATCCTGTGTGAGAATGAGACGAGTCGTTTCGCGTCCGTACGCAGCAATCGATTCGTCGGCAGCGCCGAGGCCAAGTTCCTCAACATTGCCGACCAGTTCGACATCGTGGCCTAGTTTCAGAAGATAGCTGATAGTCGCCTGCTTGACGTTTTCGTCGGCGAGAATGCGATACCCCATCAGCCTCGAACGCTGTCGGGGTCAGTTGTCAGGTGAGCGTATTCTTCGAGTCCAGATTGCCGCTGGCGTTCAATCCGACGCATCTCCTCGGGATGATCGTGGTAGTACGTAAGCGCCCGGTAGACATCAGCCACGTCGAGATCGTGACGATCTGCGACCGTCCTCGGATCGAGTCCCCGTTCCTCGATCTGCTCTTTGATGAACTGAACGGTAATCCGCCTGCCTTCGAGATGTGGCTCGTCGTGGAGTTCCTGCACGATGCGCCCCGTCGCCTGGCTCATACTGAACAATACGCCGCCACCATACTTGAACGTCTGGACTGAGCTCCAACCGAAATTTCAATTCCACCACGCCTACTAGTAGATTTTCGCCCGGTAGTGTTCCTCGACAGACGTAACGGTCTGTGTTGTATCTCTGCCGCCAGTCGAGTGCGAGCGAAATTGGAACTGTTTTATTCTGGGTCAAAAATTATAAATAAGCGGCCCAAAAACGTTGTATCGCAAATGATTCAACGACGTGAGTACCTCGCCGCAACCGCCGGTGGAGTGGCCGCGGCACTCGCCGGGTGTGCGGGCGGCGAGGATGGGGGAGACGCCGAGATTCTCGATGAAACGCTGACGCTCACCACGACGACGAGCACCTTCGATACGGGACTGCTCGACGAGGTGAACGCCGCCTTTGAGGATCGCTTCGGCGCGGCGGTCGACGCCGTCGCACAGGGTACCGGTGCGGCACTCGAAACTGGACGGAACGGCGACTCCGACGTCGTGATGGTCCACGCTCGATCGCTCGAAGACGAGTTCATCCGAGAGGGATTCGGGGTCAATCGCCGCGATCTGATGTTCAACGACTTCGTCGTCGTCGGTCCCGAGGACGACCCCGCCGGAATCGACGGGATGGCAGAGGTGACAGCGGCGTTTCAGGCGATTGCGGAGACGGGATCGACCTTCATTTCACGGGGCGACAACTCCGGAACGCACACGAAGGAACTCGGAATCTGGGATGCCGCCGGCGTCGAACCGGGCGGTGAGTGGTACCGCGAGGCCGGCAGTGGGATGGGCGAAGTGTTGAATCAGGCGAATCAGACGCCGGGATACACCCTCGCCGACCGGGGCACCTACCTCTCACAGCGCTCGGAACTCGAGATTTCGATCCGCCTCGAGGGACCGATCGAGGGCGGGCCGGAACTGCTGGCGAATCCCTACGGTGTCGTCGCCGTCAACCCCGGCGTTCACGAGAACGTCAACTACGACCTCGCGCTGTCCTACATCGGCTTTCTCACCTCCCGGGAGGGCCAGGAAATCATTCAGAACTACACCGTCGAAGGCGAACAGCTGTTCTTCCCCGAGGCGGTCTCGGAGAATCCGAACTTCCAGCAGTACGTTCCCGAGAACTGGACGCCGAACGACGGGTGACTGTCAGTCATGATCGAACTCGGATTACCTCTGGTCGGTGTCACGGACGGCCTTACGCCGCTCGTCGTCGATTTCCCCTTCGAGCGGAACTACGTCGAGAGCATCATCTACGTCTCGCTGTACGTGAGTCTCACAGCCGTTGCGATCAGCACGCTCGTGAGTCTCCCCATCGCGATGCTCGTCGGATTCTCTGAGTTTCCCGGCAAGGGCTTCGTCGTCGCACTGATAAACACGGGGATGGGCTTTCCGAGCGTCGTCGTCGGTCTCGTCGTCCTGTTTGCCGTCTCGAATCAGGGGCCGCTCGGCACGTTCGATCTGGTGTTCACGAGAGAGGCGATGATCATCTCACAGTTCGTGCTTGCGACGCCGGTCATCACGGGCGTAAGCCTCGCCGCCGTCACCAGCATCGAAGACGGCGTTCGTGATGCCGCCTACGCGATGGGTGGAACTCGACTCGATGTCGCGCTCGTGACGATCAAGGAGGCCCGCTACGGAATCATCACCGGAGTCTTGGCCGGACTGGGCCGAGCGATCAGCGAGGTCGGATCGGTGCTCATCGTCGGCGGCAACATCGCCAGCGCCGACGGCACGTCCGTGACCCGGACGCTGACCACGGCGATCCAACTGGAGGCCAGACAGGGACGCTTCGAGCTGGCGTTGATTCTCGGAGTGGTCCTCGTCGCCCTCGTGTTGACGATCAACGGAATCGTGCTCCGGTTGGGTGGCGGACGGATCTGATTCGGGACGGACGCGAACGCGTCCGCCGACGGGGAAGATTCTAACACCGTCCCGAGTAGAGGTCCAGTAATGGACGAAACGAGTGGACAGGGGCGTGCCGCTCTCGTCGCCGACGGCGTGGAGTTCGACGAACGAGACGTCGCTTTGCTCCGTGAGATCGGCGAAACCGGCTCGATAGCGAAGGCGTCGACGAACCTCGGTCGCTCGCGTGCGCGCGATCTGTCCAGAATTAACGAACTGGAATCAGCGTTCGGTGCCCTCGTCGAGCGACGGCGCGGCGGGAGCGGTGGCGGTGGGAGCAGCCTGACCGACAACGCGACACGACTGCTCAATCGGTACGAACGGCTGCAGGTCGCACTTTCGGCGACCGCACAGATCCCCGAGACAGTCCTCGAGGGGACCGTGTCGTCCATCTCCGGTGAACTGGCGGACGTGACGACGAACACCGGCACCCTCCGTGGGCTGCACGATGGACTGTCCACCGGTGACGCCGTTCAGGTTCGGATCGGCGCGGACTCACTCACGATCCTCGATCCGGCGGCCGATCCGGATCCCGACTCGACGAGTGCAAGAAACCACCTGTCCGGAACCGTCACGGGGATACAACGCGGTGAAACGGTGTTCACCGTGAACGTCGACGTCGACGGCACGGTGTTTCGGGCGCTGGTGACGGCGGACAGCGCCGACCGACTCGAACTGACCGCCGGACGGTCGGTCGTACTCACGTGGAAGGCGACGGCGACGCGACTCGCCCACGGACTCTGAGATTCCGGAGGGCGAACCAGTCGATGCGAGATGGTAATATTTTCGCCAACCAGTAGCTAAATTGTGGTAAATGTTGTCACAATATACGATGAACGTACACACAACTCCCGTGAAAGAGGAGATGACGGAAACGCTGGAGATCATCGACCCACGTGCGACCGTGTCGGAGGCTGCAGCCGAGATGCAGGACCGGGACATCAGCGCCTTGCTCGTGACCGCCGCCGCCCCCGGTCTCGTCACGAAGGCCGATGTCCTCGATGCGGTTGCAGCAGGGAGAGATCCGACCGAGACTCCCGTCGAAGCCATCATGACCGAACCCGTCGAGAGCGTGCCGCCGGACTGTTCTCTCGGCGAAGCGGCGGCGATGATGACCACCTTCGGCGTCGAACACCTCCCCGTCGCCGACGACGACTTCCTCGGAATGGTCTCGATGGCCGACATCACGACCGAAATATCGTAGCCGGTCCCCGGGCGGTCAGAGGACGGTCAGAGGAACCACTTCCCGAATCATACATTAACATTTATTATAGATGGACTGCTACGGTGTGGTGATGAGAGAACTGGTACATCTCGGGTGACCGCGCCGGCCGGTATCGATCTTCGATTACCACCCAATTTGACGATGTCAACCCGAAACCCATCACCCGACACGACAGCACCGACCGAGACCACCACCGACGACTCGACCGACGATACCCGGGCCGTCCCGCTGCAACCCCGCCACGGACCGCGGCCACCGCGTCACAGATAGCTCGTCGCCCCGTATTCCTTTTATCCCACACCGGTAGCGTCCGCTCCGGATCGTGAGTCTGAAAAATATCGCGCCATCGTCCGTCGCCGAAGCGACGGATCGTGGCTGTCGTCAGTTACGGACGAGGTTCGTCGCGCGGGGTCCCTTTGGGGATGATTCGATGTCGAATTCGACGTCCTGCCCTTCCTCGAGGTCCGGGCCGCCGACGTCTTCCATGTGGAAAAACACGTCGTCGTCGTCGTCGGAGTCGTCAGTCGAGATGAAACCGTAGCCGCCAGTGTCGTTGAAGAAGTCAACAGTACCGTTTGCCATTACAAACAAACGTAGGGTCGGCCAGGGCATAACCCTTCCGCGGGTCGAGGTATCACGACCCCCGGCGTGGTCGTGTGCCGTTTCACCCGAGAAAGTCGGCCATCGATTCGGCCGTCCGGTCCGGGAATTCGGCGTGCAGCCAGTGTGTCGCCTCGGGGAAGATCTCGACTGTGATGTCCGATAGCTCTCGCTGGAGGACGTTCGGGATGTGCGACCCGAGATATCGGTCGTCGTCGCCCCACAGAAGCAGCGTCTCGCTTCGAACGCGGTGTCCGGCGTCCCACCGGTCCTCCCACAGTTCCCTGATGTTCTCTCTGCCGAAAGCCCGGTAGTAGTCGACCATCGATCGAAGCGCGTTCGGCTGGCTCCAGGCGCGTTCGTACACACCGAGGTCCGTGCCCGTGTATGCACCCTCCACGACGGGGTCCTCCCGGAACGGACGCTTCAGAAGCGCGTAGTTCCGGGCGGCGAGCAGTCGCTCCGGAACCGCCGGAAGCTGGAAGAACCCGGCGTACCACGACCGAAGCGCCTGCTCGAGCGTGAGTTGCCCGTCGAATGCACCCGGGTACGGGGCGTTGCAGACGACGAGTCGGTCGACGGCTTCGGGCCGACGGAGTGCCGTCCCAAATGCGACCACACCACCCCAGTCGTGTCCGACGACGTGGGCTCGTTCGTGCCCCTCGGCGTCGATCAGCCCGACGACGTCACTCGCCAGCGTTTCCAGCCGGTAGTGTCTCACCTCGAAGGGTTTCTCCGAGCGGTTGTACCCGCGCATGTCCGGAACGATGAGGCGATAGCGGTCGGCCAGTCGGTCGATGTGGCGGTGCCAGGCCCACCAGCACTCGGGGAAGCCGTGCAGAAACACGATCGGGTCGTTTTCGGGATCACCGGCGGTCACGTAGTGGAGTTCGACGGATCCGACATCCGCCCGATTGTGCTCGATGTCGACTTCGAGTTCCGTCGATTCGGCCGACTCGGAGCCGATCGAAACCGGAATCGACTCGGCGTCACTCATACCTGTATTTCTGCCGGATGCGTTATCAGTCTGTCTGCCGGCCGGACTCGAATCGACCGGGAGATTCGAAGATTCCTTAACGTCGACCGTCGATTGGAAACGCATGAGTACGGACGATTCTGAATCGGCTCCGGGCGACGACATCTCCGACCACGACAACGCCTTACAGGACGTGATTGCAGTCGATGAAGACGACAGGAAGGAAGGACTCGTCAACCGCCTCGAAGCACACACCGGCGAGGGGATCCGTCACCGCGCCTTCACCTCCCTCGTCTTCGACGGCGACGGTCACATCCTCCTCGCACAGCGTGCCCCCGACAAACGACTCTGGGACACCTGCTGGGACGGAACCGTTGCCTCCCATCCGGTCGAGGGACAGACGCAACTCGAAGCGACGAGACAGCGACTCGAGGAGGAACTCGGCATCACGCCCGGTCAGTACACCAACCTCCGAGAGACGGACAAGTTCGAATACCGTCGATTCTACATGAACGAAGGGCTGGAGTGGGAGGTCTGTACCGTGCTGAAATGCACGCTACAGGATCGAACGCTGGACCCCGACCCGGCGGAGGTGGCGGGGCTGATGTGGGTTCCCTACGAGCGACTGTACGAACATCCGAGGTGGTACCGACAACTGCGGCTCTGTCCGTGGTTCGAAATCGCGATGCGTCGGGACTTCGAGAAGTAGGCGCCGATTATGGCCGCGTCGTCGCCCAGACGGCGAGGATTCCGAGCGTCACCGCAGGAACGAGCGGCAAGACGAGATACGCACCCCAGAAACTCAGACCGAACATCGCTCCGACGTGGGGGTAGACGAACAGGATCCCGGGAATGACGACGAAGGAGACGAACACCGCGGCGACGAGGATCCAGCCACGGTAATCGAACTCCCGGTCGACCGAGTCGGGATGGACCATCATCGGGTCCGTCTCCTGCTCTCTGTCGTCTGTTTCGGCCTCCGACCTGCCGCTGTAACCGTCCGACATGGTCCTCTCAGTACGCCTCTGGGTCGTACTCGCTGTCGGGAATCACGACGACGGAACCGAAGCCTTCCCGTCCTTCGAGCAGTTCGTGTCCTCGATCGATCTCACTCATCGGCAGCACCGTCCGGACGTGTGGCTCGAAGGTTCCGTCGAAGACCTTCTGTAGGACGTCGTCCATCTCTCCTGGCGTTCCCATCGTCGAGCCGAGAATGTCGAGTTGCTTCCAGAACACGGTCGGGATGTTCGTCTCCGGCGAGATTCCCGACGTCGCACCGCAGGTGACGATCGTTCCGCCGCGGGCCGCAGCGGAGAGTGAATCGTCCCACGTCGCCTCGCCGATGTGATCGACGACGACGTCTGCTCCGCGTCCGTCCGTTTCCTCCTTCAGAACGTCCGCGAAGTTCTCCTCGCTGTAGTCGATCGTGTGATCGGCCCCACACTCGACTGCGTGTTCGAGTTTCTCCGCCGAGGAGGCGGTCGCCCAGACCTCACACCCCTCGTTTGCGGCGATCTGGACGCAGGCGTGGCCGACGCCGCCGGAGGCACCCAACACGAGAACCGTATCGGACTGATCGATATCCGCACGGGTTCGCAGCATCCGCCAGGCGGTCTGAAACACGAGCGGCGTCGCCGCCGCGGTGACGAAATCGACGTGATCCGGCAGCTCGATCAGATTTTTCTCGGGCACCGCGGCCCGTTCGCTGTGGACTCCACGGACGTGTTCGCCGATCATCTTGAAATCGACGCAGAGTGACGTTTCGCCCTTCCGACAGAACTCACACTCTCCACAGAACAGGTTCGGATCGACGAGGACGTGATCGCCCGGTTCGAAGCGCGTCACCCGATCGCCGACCGCTTCGACGACTCCTGCGCCGTCGCTGCCGGGAACGTGCGGCAGTTCCTCCGGACTCGGCATCCCGCGTCTGGTCCAGACATCGAGGTGGTTCAACCCCCCTGCCTTGATGTCGACGAGCACCTCCCCGGGTCCGATCTCGGGGTCCGGAAACTCGTCGTACTGGAGTACCTCGGCTTCCCCGTGTTCCTCGAAGAACGCTGCTCTCATACCCTGACGTTTGGACGCCGGTATCAAAACAGTAGCGATGCGTGACATCGGAACACCCTCCCTGAGACGGCGGTGGTCTTTAGCCGTCGCCGTCCACATCGACGATATGGGCGAAGACCACAGTCACGACCACTCCGGTGACGACCACACGCACGAACACGACGAAGAGCGCCGCCACGGGCAGGACGACGAGGAACAGCGACACGACCACAGTCACGATCACCACGCCCACGACACCGAGGACGTCGGATTCGCGGTCCTGACGGTTTCTTCTTCCCGGACGCTCGAGGACGATCCGGCCGGCGACACGATCGAACTGACCGTCGGCGAGGCCGGCCACGGGGTCGTCGCCCGCGAACTCGTCGGCGACAGCCACGACGACATCCGGGAGACCGTCGCCGGATTCATCGAGCGCGACGACGTCGACTGCGTCGTCACGACCGGTGGAACCGGGGTCACACCCGACGACGTCACGATCGAGGCGATCGAATCGTTCTTCGAGAAGGAACTCCCCGGCTTCGGCGAACTGTTTCGGACGCGTTCCTACGAGGAAATCGGAACCAAGGTCGTCGGGACGCGGGCAACCGCCGGTGTCGCCGACGGGACCGTGGTGTTCTGTCTGCCGGGCAGCGAAAATGCTGCGCGTCTCGGAATCGAGGAGATCATCGTCGAGGAAGCACCACACCTCTCCGGTCTCGTGACGCGAGACAGTTGACCTCGGGCGAGCGTGTGTCGACAGCATCGAGACGTGTGGATCACAAGTTTTGTTGTGTTACCGGCCGTACGACTGATCGATCAAGCGTATTAGGTCCTAGTAAGTGGTTGCAGATCGTGCGTCCGGTTGTGTCGAACGCACGTATGTGACTGTTCGTAAACCAATCTGTCTATAAGATTTCGATACGTTTAGCAAATCGATGGTAGAAACGGGGATACATGGCGAATTATGCGAGAAAAATGCCAGACACACGCAAACATCTGATCGTTTCGTCACGGCGTTCCGTGAGGTGAGAGCATGAAATCGGGCAAGTGGACGAATCTCGTGTTGGCGACGGTGATGTTCAATCTCGGTTTCACGATCTGGTTTTCTTTCGCGCCGTACACCGAAGGAATCGCAACCGAGTTCGGCCTGAGCGTCGCCGAGTTGGGAATCGTCGCAAGTGCAGCGATCATCGCCGTCCCGCTCGGTCGGATCGTCGTCGGACCGCTGACGGACAAATACGGTGCGCCGGTGACGGCGTTCGGGACGATGTTGATCGTCGGCATTGCCGCAATCGTCTCGGCGTTCGCCCAGACGTATTCGGTCTTTATTACGTCGCGTATCGTCGCCTCACTCGCCGGTATCACCTTCGTCATCGGCATTCAGCACGTTTCGGAATGGTTCGACGAGGAGAACCTCGGCACCGCAGAAGGCGTCTACGCCGGGATCGGAAACGCCGGTGCGGGACTCGGTTCGTTGCTCATCCTCCCCGCGATCTTCGGTTCGGGATACACCGGACCGCTGTTCCAGACGAACTGGCGGGCTGCCTTCTTTTATACCGGCGTCGCCGCGATCGTAGTTGGGGCCGTCTACCTCGTCGTCGGTCAGGCCGCAAAAAACGAGACGAAGCGACAGGCGACGAAGGAAGGCGTCAGCTTCAGACAGTGGCTGTGGGTTTCCACCCGATACGGGGCCGTCGTGCTGTCCATCGCCTACATCATGACCTTCGGTCTGGAACTGGGGATGAACGGCTGGCTGTCGACGTACTACCGGGAGGCATTCGGTGAGGGGAGACTCGAAATCGCCGCGGCCTTCGCCGCGACGTTTTCGATCGCCGCCGGACTGTTGCGTCCACTCGGCGGATACATCAGTGACCTGTTCATGCGAAAGGAGTGGAATCCGATCTCGACGTTCGACGGCCGGTACCGCGAACAGTGGACGTTCATCACGCTCGTCTACGTCGTCCTCACGATGTTTGCGATGACCCTCGCCGGACTGACCGGCAACATCCTCGTCGCCGTCGTCGCCGCGTTCGCCGTCGGTCTCGGCTGTGCCTTCTCGGAGGGTGCGATCTTCGCACAGGTGCCCTCGATGTTTCCGGACAACTCCGGCAGCGTCGCGGGTATCGTCGGCGGTATCGGTTCCGCCGGCGGTGTGTTCTACCCGTTGATCTTCTCGTGGACGCTTCTGCCGAATCTGCATCTCGGCTATGCGGTCGCCGGCGTGACGATGATTCCGATCGTCGTCCTCTCGGCGTGGGTGTTCCAGCCACACGTCGCCGAGAAAGCCACGGAGAAGGGATGGCTCGTCTCCGATACCGAACCCGCTGCCGCCGCGTCGGGCGCCGACGACTGATCCGGTTTCGGGACTGGCTTATCAATCAGAACGCTCTCGCGCCAACTACTCCTCGATGACCGTTCTAACCGTGAAGACGGGCGGATCCGCGCTTCGAACCACCTTCTCTGTGACGCTTCCGAGCAGGTACCGATCGATCCCGGTCCGACCGCGGGTGCCCATGACGATCGCATCCATGCCCTCGCTTTTCGAGATGATCTGGGTGTATGGATCGCCCTCCTCGAGGTGTGTCTGAACGTCGATGCCTTCGGCTTCGGTCCGCCGGGCGAACTCCGAAAGCACCGACTCGCCGGTCTCCCTGAGCGAGGAAATGTTCGTCCCACCCCCGGCGCCGACGCCGGCGTACGTCGTATTGACGACGTACAGGACGTGAAGGCGGGCGTCGTACGCGCCCGCGAGACTCACTGCGTGTTCGAACGCGCCTTCGGCGGATTCACTCCCATCGGTCGGATAGAGGATCTCGTCGTAGGTTACTGTCACGTGTTTTCCACCATCTGAGATATAACAAACGCCCGACCTATATCGACTTTGGTTTATAAGTGTGGGTGCAAGTGGAACAAAGAAAGACGAACGTTTCCTTCGAGCTACGGTAGCGGACAGAGACTCGCCGTCAGGAGCGCCGGGTCGTCGCCGGTGTTTTCGGCGCCGTGTTCGACGCCACGGGGGTTGTGGACGACCGCCGGCGCGGACAGTTCCTCCGTCGTCTCCTCCTGTGTGACCGTCACGGTTCCCTCCAGCAGATGGAAGATGTTCTCACAGTCGTCGTGGACGTGGGGGTCGAAGGCGCCACCCGGTCCGAGTGCGAACAGTTTCACGAGTACGTCGTCTTCGACGACCAGTTCCGCGGTTTCGACCGTCCCGTCTTCGGGGTCGAGATTGGGGAGTGCATCGAGTGTCATGCGGTCTCTCGTTTTGTGTCTGAGAACTTAAACCGGCAGGGGTCGACGCCGGCGGTCACACCCTTTTTATCTGGACCCGCCCCAGAGGGTCTATGGAGAGTCTCAACCGGATGGCGCTCGAACTCGTCGACGAGGCGATGGAGTTTGCCGACGAACTCGCCATCGAGGTACAGGAACTCGACAACGGTGCCGTCGTGCTGGACTTTGGTGTCGAGGCCGTCGGGGGGATCGAAGCCGGGTTGCTGCTCACGGAGATCCAGACCGGCGGGCTGGCGTCGGTGCAGATCGCCGTCGAGGAGGTCGCCGATTGCCCGCTTACGGCCGTCGAACTGTCCTGTGATCACCCGGCTGTTGCCCTCCTCTGTGGGCAGAAGGCCGGCTGGGAGCTGTCCGTCGGAGACTTCGAAGGACTCGGAAGCGGCCCCGCCCGCGCTCTGGTCGCAGAAGAAGAGGAGTTCACCCGAACCGGCTACCGGGATACGGCCGACTTCGCCGTTCTCGCCGTCGAAAGCGAGGACCTTCCCGGCGAGGCCGTCGCCGAACACGTCGCCGAGATGACCGGCGTTCCACCCTCGAGCGTGTTCCTCCCGACGTTTTCGACGGCCAGTCCGACCGGAAGCGTCGCCCTCGCCGCTCGGGCGGCCGAACTCGCGGCCTTCCGGCTGTCGGAACTCGGCTACGATCCGCTGGATATCCTCACGGCGACCGGATCGGCGCCGGTTGCGCCCGTCGCCGCCGACGAGGAGACGGCGATGGCCCGGACGAACGACGCCCTCGCATACGGGGGTCGCGTCCACCTCACCGTCGATTCCCCCTTCGACCGCTTCGAGGAGGTCGCCTCGATCGTCGGCGACGAGTTCGACGGCCCCTTCGAGGCGCTGTTTGCGGCACACGACTGGGAGTTCTCGGAGTTGCCGGTCGAGGTGTTTGCTCCGGCACAGGTGACGATCGACGTCGTCGGCGAGGGCGTCGAGGTCGTGGGAACGACCGACGAGTCGATGCTCGCCGAGAGCTTCGGACTGTAGCGGTGCAGTTCAAACCAGTCCCTCGGCCGGCGTCACTCGTTGATCTGGCCGAGCGACAGGCCGCACTACCGCTCGTCCCCGACGATCGAGAGTCCTGTTGTGTCCGACTCGCGGACCGGACCGACGTGTCACGGGAGGCCGCGCCGGAGTGGATCACCTTCCTTCGGGCGCTTGGATTGGCCGAACGAACACAGAGCGGCTACCGGAAAACCGACCGCTCGGTCGATGATCCTGCCGTCGCTTTGGCGTTCCGGGAGCGGGTGTACGGCGCAGATGCGGTGCTCGACGCGGTCGAAGCCGACGGACCGATCACCGCAGCCGAGGTCCGCGATCGACTCGACGCCGACCTGCCGACCTGGGAACGCGGCCGGCGGCAGGATCCGGGGTCGGCCACGGCACAGCGAATCGAGCGCATCCTCCGGTGGGCGGTGCAGTTCGACGTGCTGAGGGAAACTGACACCGGTTACGTCGCATCAGAGCGATCCGACTGACCTGCCGCCACAGCTTCGGTCGCGGTTTCCAAACTGTTTATACAGTCACGAACGGAAGCACCGAACATGGCGAGAGAGCAGACGGAAGTTCGTGACCTTCAGGAAGGCAACTACGTGATGATCGACGACACGCCGTGTAAAATCAACGCTTACAGCACCTCGAAGCCGGGGAAACACGGCAGTGCGAAGGCCCGCGTCGAGGGACAGGGCGTCTTCGACGGTCAGAAACGCAACTTCACGCAACCGGTCGACGCGAAGGTGTGGGTTCCGATCGTCAACCGAAAGCAGGGACAGGTCGTCTCGGTGACGGGCGACGACATGCAGGTGATGGATCTCGAAACCTACGACACCATCACGATGCGCATCCCCGAGGACCTCGACGTCTCGGCGGACGACGAGATCGAATACCTCGAGTACGAAGAGCAGCGCAAGGTCGTCTGAGGCAGGATGGGTACGTTTCCGGGTGCCGGCGCGGATCCGGCGGACGCCGAATACGCCGTCGTCGGTGCTCCACTCGATACGTCGACGACGTTCCGTCCCGGCACCCGCTTCGGCCCCGAGCGAATTCGGCGATTCGCCCGCCCCTTCGAACCGTACGACCACCGAACGGACACCCACCTCGACTCGATTCTCTGTGACGACGGCGACGTCGATCCGTTCCACCCGACCGAGGAGTACCTCGAATTCCTCCGTGGCGTGCTCACAGACCACCGCGACGCCGGAAGAGTTCCCTGTCTACTCGGCGGCGAACACACCGTATCCGTCGCCGGGGTTCGGGCGACCGACCCCGACGTCTACGTCGCCCTCGATGCACACCTCGATCTGTACGACTCCTACGCCGGCGACGACCACTCACACGCGACCGTCACGAGCCACGCACTCGACGCCGTCGAACGGGTCGTGATTCTCGGCGCGCGAACCGGCAGCGAAGCCGAGTGGCAGCGGGCCGCCGAGGCCGACGTCACCGTCGTCGACCCGGATTCGGTGGCCGACTGGCGTCCCGATTTCGACGGGTCGGCGTACCTCAGCGTCGACATCGACGCCGCCGACCCGGGTTACGCCCCCGGGACCGGAACACCCGAACCGTTCGGCCTCGAACCAACGGAGATGCGACGCGTCGTTCGCGCCGTGGCTCCGGATGCCGTCGGCTTCGACGTCGTCGAGATCAACGACCGCGACGACGGTCAGGCGGCCGCACTCGGCGCGAGACTGTTGACGGAGTTCGTCTTCACACACGCACAGTCGAGATAGCGCAGGCGACGGCCGCCGCCACTGCGAGGCCTTATATACGAACACGCGACCAGAGTCCCCGTGCGACGAACTGGGGCAGACGAGACGGTAGACGACGGAAACAAATCGAACGGCGAAAAAACGCCAACACGACGGCGGATCCTCGCCGGAGCGGTCGCGTCACTCGGCGGTCTGTCGGCACTCGTCGCCGCCGGAAACCGGCGTGCGGAGGCCGAAATCGACGGCGGATTTGATTCGGCAGACGTCCGAACGGAGCAAACCGACGGCACGATCTCACGGGTCACGATCGCGCCGTCGCTTGCCCTCTCCTGGCAGAACCACGGCGACGGCATCGCGGCGATCGACGTCACCCTCGGCGCTGCGATCGAAGACGAACCCGGATTCGACGTGATATACGAGACGCACGTCGAGGAGACGGAGGGGGGTGACGCCATCGGTGTCTCGGGTGATTCCTTCGACGCCGTCGACGGTGTGGTCGAACTCGTCTTTGACCGCCGCGATCTGACGGCGACCGGAGACGACGTAACGAGCGCCGATTTCGGCACCGTCGCGCCGGGTGAAACCCAGACGACAGCCGTCGAGTTGACGCTCCGTGTCGATCTGACCGGCGAACAGGGCGAATCGAGCACCGCCGTCGAAACGTCCACCTTCGAGGTCGAACTCGACAATCCGGCCGGTGAGATGACCGTCGACGGTGACGCAAACACCGGTGCCGGGTGAGATCCGACGCCGAAGACACAAGACCGGCCGGGACCAGACCTCGGGTATGAGACTCTCGACGTTTGCCGAACGGCTGGACGACCGACTCGAAACCGACGAGTACGCCGATGTCGACGGAAGCACAAACGGCCTGCAGGTCGGCGGCGACGGCCGGGTCGAATCGGCGGCGTTTGCCGTCGACGCCGCGGTCGAAACCATCGACGCCGCCGACGCCGACGTCCTCTGTGTCCACCACGGCACGGTCTGGGGTGGCCTCGACCGGGTCACCGGCCTCGAGTACGATCGCATCGCCCGTCTTATCGAGACGGACACCGGCCTGTACGTCTCCCATCTCCCGCTCGATGGCCATCCGGAGCTGGGCAACGCCGCCGGCCTCGCCGAGTTCCTCGACTGCGCCGTCGTCGAGCCGTTCGGCGACTACGGCGGCACGACGATCGGCCAGCGGACCGTCGCCGAGAACCCCTACAGCGTGGGACAGCTCCGCCGCCGCCTCTCGAAGCTCCAGGGCGCCGACGGGGAGCCACAGGTACTCGATTTCGGTCCCGAGACGATCGAAGACGTCGCAATCGTCACCGGCGCGGGAACGGACTGGATCCGGGAGGCCGCCGAGGCCGGCGTCGACGCACTCGTCACCGGCGAGGGGAAACAACGCGCCTACCACGAGGCCCGCGAGGTGGGAATCAACGTCTTTCTCGCCGGTCACTACGCGACGGAAACCTTCGGCGTCCGGTCGCTCGCCGAGGTGGTCTCCGAATGGGGAATCGAAACCGAGTGGATCGATCACCCGACCGGTCTGTGAGCCGCCGAATCACTCGCCAACGCGACGGGTGATCGGTGTGTTTCCGTGGGGTTCCCTCAGACGTTTTCGCCCTGATAGCTCCCGTCGTAGGTTCCCTCGTGGTCTGCTTCCGCGAGGACGAACTGTGCGATTCGGGCACCCGATTCGATCTCGATCGGGTGGTGGACGACGAGCAGGCCCTCGCCCCGCCCCTCGTAGCCGGCGTCCCACACGGCGGTGTGGAGCATACAGCCGTTGCGCATGAGCGACGAGCGCGGATAGACGAATCCGACGTGGCCCTCGGGGACAGAGACGACCTCGCCGTAGCGGGCGACGTAGCCGCCGGGATCGAGCCGAAAGACGCCGTCGTCCGGCCGTATCTCCCGACGATCGCCGATTCGTTTGTCGTCCCGTCCGATTCGTCCGGACGTCGTCGTTTCGAACACCGCTTCGACGGTCAGATCGACGCCGTTCGGCTGTTGCTTCAGGTCGTCCGTGACGCCGAGTCGGTCGGCGATGAACGCTCCACTTCGAAACATACCGTCGTGGCGGCGGCCACCGCAAAGCCCCTTTCGGTACTACCGACATCCGACCGGCTTTTTAGGCCTCCACGCCGTCGCTGTGGTATGGACGAAGAGACGTTCGACGAAAAAAAGTACACCGAGTATTTCACCCAGCTCCAGCAGGCCTACAAGGACGCGTTCAACCGAATCAACGAACGGTACGACTCGACGCTCGTCCACGGGATCGACCAGCAGGTACTCAACGAATCGGAGCCCTTCTACGACGACGAGACGGGATTTTACCTCGAACTACCGGAGGATCCGTACGACCGACTGACCGGTGTCGTCGTCGAAGAGGAACGCTTCGAGACGGTTCTTGCGGCGTACGTCGAGGAAATCGAGGCAGAACTCGAAGAGACGTTCGGGTGAGTCGATTCACTCACAGGGGCCGTGCCAAATGCCGAACTCGCCGGCCGGATCGATCCGAATGAGCACGCTCGCACAGTCGTTTGCCTCGCCGACGTCTTCGCTGACGTCGACCGTCTGTACCTCGCCGTCGTCGAGTCGGGCGTGGACCCGATAGCTGTCTGCGGTATCGGTCCAGTCGCCGGTGATGTGTTCGTTTCTCGCGTCGGTGCCGAGTGAGTACGTCCCGAGGTGCAACACCTCGTCGTCCGCTTCGATCGCGAGTTGCACCTCGTGGTCCTCGTCGTGGTTGTTCTGGACGTGGACCTCGCCGAGACGGACCGAGTCGGCGTCCGTCGTCGACTCTTCGTCGTCTCCTTCGCTGCCGAGTGCGCCGGCACAGCCGGCGGAACCGACGGCAATCCCGGTTGCGGCGAGAACGTGGCGTCGAGTGACCATACCGAAAGAGGGGTATCGATCGGCATAAACACCCGTCAGACCCCCGTCAGACACCGGTCGATGTCGAAGCATCGGCCGACGACTTCGTCGGAGCCAAATCTTCATACGTGTCGGCTGCATACACCGCTTCATGAGCACTGAAACCGCAGAAGGCTCCGACGACGAACTCAGAGAGCGGATCAGCAACTTCCTCCGCCGCAACTTCCCACAGATTCAGATGCACGGCGGATCGGCGGCGATCCAGAATCTCGACCGGGAAACCGGCGAGGTGTCGATCCAACTCGGCGGTGCCTGCTCCGGCTGTGGCATCTCACCGATGACGATTCAGGCGATCAAATCCCGTATGACGAGCGAAATCGAGGAGATCGACACCGTCCACGCCACGACCGGTGAGGCGGCGGGCGGCGGCGACGGCATGGGCGGCGGCTCGATGTCGCCGTCGTTCCCCGGCGAAAGCAGCGCCGACAGCGACGAAGGCCCGGAAGCTCCGTTCTGAGTTCCGACTACTCTGCGGCGTCGATTTCACGCGCCACGCGCTGTTTTTCCACCCGCGTCAACATCGCCAGATACGTCGCAAGCAACATAAAGGCGACCGCCCCGGCGGCGGCGACACCGAGGGCGTCCGCGCCGAGAAACAGCTCGGTGTCACGACTCGGCGTCGGCAACACCGTGTGGTGTGGCTCTCCGACGATCGGAACGAAGTAATCGACGATCGTATCGAGGGTGTACCAGGCCAGTGCGACGCCGACGGCCCACGGCGGGAAGTCGCTGATTCGATAGAGGAGAAACGCCTGAATCACCATCGCGAAGTGACTCCAGATGAGAAACTGCCGCATCGCCGGGTGCAGAAAGTCGTAGTACGGCCAGAAGGTCAGGTGGATGTACACCGTCCACAGCCCGAGTTTGATGTTGCCGAAGAAGGCGAGTGCGGTGAGCCACTCCTGTGGATGGCCGAGCTTCCAGGCCGCAAGCGCACCGGCGATAAAAAGCGTCGCGACCGGGCTGTCCGGGACGAAGATCCACATCTCCATCGGCGTCCGTGACAGCTGTGGGCCGTAAAACCAGAATCCGAAGGCCGTTCCGGCGAGATTGACGGCGACGACGAGCCAAACGAGCCGCAGGCCGACGTGTTCCAGTACAGCCGGCAGGGGGGCCACGTACCACGGGAGATCCTCGCGTTCGATCGGCGACGAACGGAATCGATCGAGGTCTCTGTCCATACCGGTGTATCAACCGGTGGCGTCAAAACGACGGCGCTTCTTCACCGTCGCATCGTTCTCCGGCGAAATTCCCGGAATAAAACCCGTTAAGTGGCCCGAGCACCAACACAATAGTATGAGTGAAACGGATATCGAAGAGCTCAGACGCGGGACCGATCTCGTCAAGCGCGGCTTTGCGAAGATGCAGAAAGGCGGTGTCATCATGGACGTCGTCACGCGCGAGCAGGCCCGCGTTGCCGAGGACGCCGGTGCAGTTGCCGTGATGTCTCTGGAGGCCGTGCCGGCCGACATCAGAAAGCGCGGCGGTGTCGCCCGGATGGCGGACCCCGAAATGCTCGAGGAGATCATCGACGAGGTGTCGATTCCTGTCATGGGCAAATCCCGAATCGGCCACATCGCCGAGGCCCAGATCCTCGAAGCGACCGGTGCGGACATGATCGACGAATCGGAGGTGCTCACGACGGCCGACGAGCGCTACCACATCGACAAGACGGAGTTCACCGCCCCGTTCGTCTGTGGGGCGCGGAACCTTCAGGAGGCGCTGCGCCGCATCGACGAGGGTGCAGCGATGATCCGAACGAAGGGCGAAGCCGGCACCGGCGACGTCAATCAGGCCGTCACCCACCAGCGGAACATCCAGCGTGCGATCAGACAGCTCGACGGCATGAACCACGAGGAACGCGACGAGTGGGCCCGCGAACACGGCGCGCCCCGCCACCTGGTTCACGAGACGGCCGAGATGGGTCGGCTGCCGGTCGTCAACTTCGCCGCCGGCGGCATCGCAACGCCGGCCGACGCCGCGTTGATGATGCAGCTGGGCTGTGACGGCATCTTCGTCGGCTCCGGCATCTTCGGCGCGGAGAACCCACAGGCCATGGGCGAGGCAATCGTCGAGGCCGTCAACAACTACGACGACCCCGATACGCTCAAGGAAATCGCCAAGTCTCCGGGCAAGGGCATGGAAGGACAGGCAAACGAGACGATGCCGGAAGAGGAGAAGCTGCAGGGCCGCGGCGTCTGAGATTCAGGCTTCTGCCAGTTCGAGCCGCGTTTTGACGTTTTCGAGCGTCGTTTTCAGTTCTCGCTCGTTGTACCGCCGGACAAACGGTTCGGCCGCAACGGAAAGCACCTTTCCGGGAAGGTCGTACCGTGCCGTGTAGCTGAAGCGCGTCCCGTCGTCTTCGGCCTCGAAGCGCAGTTCGATCTCACCTTCGAGGTTGCCTCGCATGTCGAACAGCATCACCTCGTTTTCCGAGCGGTGTTTTTCGACCAGCTCGCCGCCGATTTCGACACCGGCCATTCGGAAGGTGTGATCGAGGCGCTTGCCGCCGTTTTCGAGCCGTTCGACGTTTTTGACGGAGGCCAGACTCGGCGTCACCTCGACGTGGTTGTGTGGGTCGTCGAGATACGCGAACACGTCCTCGACCGGCGCGTCGATGTGAATCGTCTGTGTGACGGTGACCATAGCCGGTAGTTCACACCGCAGTACGAAAACATTGCGGCACCCCCGGGGTGTTCAGACGCCTGGGATTCCGAAGGCTCCGACGCCCAGACCGAACGCCGAATTCACGGCAAACAGGATGACGAGCGCCGCGACCCACGCGATCGCACCGATCATGGCGGCCTTGATCCACCCACCTGGGTACCGCCAGTTGATCACCCAGACCCAGACGATCAACGCGAGTATCGGCCCGATCAACGGGATCCAGGCGGTCAGCGCCCACCCGATCGCACCAAAAATGGCAGTGAAGACGGCGTGGCTGTAGTCCTCGACGTCGACGATGAGCTTCGCGCTGATGAAGATGGCTAGTCCACCGACCAGCAGTGCGACGACGAACGCGACGAGCGATCCGA
>JARWGK010000097.1:0-6385 GCA_040409725.1 Natronomonas sp. | reverse complement strand
GCACGCCGAAGGGAACTTCGACTTCGAGACGACGAGTCGTGAGTTGGCCGCCGGCGTTGCGATGCTGTTGATCCAGCGCGGAGAGAAATACTCCCTGAAATATCGGTCCAAAACAGATTCGTACACAGTCAGGTCGTGTGATTCCTATCGTCGCGGCCGTGAACCGACCTTCAGGGAGGTCGAACACGACGGGTACGTCTACGACCTGAGTGTCGCCGAAAACGAGAACTTCGTCGATGGGGTTGGCGGAATCGTCCTTCACAACACCGATTCGGTCATGGTAAGCGTAGGCACTGACGTCTCGAAGGAGGATGCCATCGAACAGTCCTTCGAGTTAGAGGAGGCGATCAACGACTCCTACGACGAGTTCGCCATCGAGGAACTGAACGCCGCCGAACACCGCTTCGAGATCGAATTCGAGAAACTATACCGCCGATTCTTCCAGGCCGGCAAGAAAAAGCGCTACGCCGGACACATCGTCTGGAAGGAGGGGAAAGACGTCGACGACATCGATATCACCGGCTTCGAGTATCAGCGCTCCGATATCGCCCCGATCACCAAGGAGGTACAGAAGGAGGTGATCGACATGATCGTCACCGGGGTGGATACCGACGAGATCAAATCCTACGTGACGGAGGTCATCGAGGAGTTCCAGAACGGCGAGGTATCTCCGGAAGAGATCGGCATCCCCGGCGGGATCGGCAAGCGACTGGACAACTACGACACTGACACCGCCCAGGTGAGAGGTGCAAAGTACGCGAACCTCCTGCTCGGGACGAACTTCGACCGCGGATCGAAACCCAAACGGGTCTACCTCGACCGGGTTCACGCCGACTTCTTCGAGCGCTTCGAGGAGCAAGAGGGGATCAACGTCAACGACGATCCGCTGTACGGCGAGTTCAAGCGCAACCCCGACGTGATCTGTTTCGAGTACGCCGACCAGCTCCCCGAAGAATTCGAGATCGACTGGGAGAAGATGCTCGAAAAGACGCTGAAAGGGCCGATCGAGCGCATTCTCGAGGCGCTTGGCGTCTCCTGGAAAGAAGTCAAATCCGGCCAGGAACAAAAAGGACTCGGCGACTTCATGTGACAGTTTGTGGGAATCGCCTCCTCGACAAACTACGCCCAGCCGACGATCTGCCTCGATCTTGCTGAATAATGGTGATAGAGTACGTCTGGCATGGGTTTACGCTGACGAGACGCTCGCTATTTCGTCGCTTTGGAAAATTAATTCTCTATAAAGAAAAAATCAGGTTCGCACTTCCGAAAAGAGCACGCGCAAATGCGAAACTATTATGCGTTCGTCACCCCATTTTTCGGATGACCTAAGATTACTATGGCAGTACTCAAAATCGACAACCTCCACGCACGAGTCGCAGAGGAAGACGGCGAAGAGATTCTCCACGGCGTCGATCTCGAAGTCGCAAGCAACGAGATCCACGCCCTGATGGGGCCGAACGGAAGCGGGAAATCGACGCTGGCGAAGGTCATCGCCGGCCACCCCGCCTACGAAGTAACGGACGGATCGGTAGTACTCGAACTCGAAGGGGACGAGTTCGACGAGGAGATCACCGACGACCTCAAGGAGTGGGACCTGCTCGACCTCGAACCGAACGAGCGTGCCGCCCTCGGCATCTTCCTTGGCTTCCAGTACCCCGCCGAGATCGAAGGCGTCACGATGGTCAACTTCCTCCGAACCGCCCTGAACGCGAAACTCGAAGAGCGCGAGGAACTGTTCGAGGACGAGGAAGAGGAATCCGAGGAAGCCGAGGAAGCGACCAACGAGGACGCTGCGGGCTACGAGACGTCGCCGATGGAAGGCCCCGCCGACGAGGGCGAGGTTGGGGTCGCCGAGTTTCAGGAGATCCTCCAGGAGAAAATGGAGCAACTCGACATGGACGAGAAGTTCGCGAACCGGTATCTCAACGCCGGCTTCTCCGGCGGGGAGAAAAAACAGAACGAGGTCCTGCAGGCGGCGATTCTCGAGCCCGAGATTGCGGTTCTCGACGAAATCGACTCCGGGCTCGACATCGACCGACTCCAGGACGTGTCCAACGGGATCAACGCACTCCGTGACGAGCAGGGTGCGGGTATCCTCCAGATTACACACTACCAGCGAATCCTCGATTACGTCGAGCCGGATTACGTTCACGTGATGCTCGACGGCAAGGTCGCAAAGAGCGGCGGTGCCGAACTCGCCGAGCAACTCGAAGAGGAGGGCTACGACTGGGTCCGCGAGGAAGTCTACGAGGCAGCGTAAACCATGAGTTCAGAACAAGATCACCTACAGGAGACGGACACGGAGAAACGCTTCGAGTTCAAAAAGGAGGAGAAGTCGGCCTTCGAGGCCGAGAAGGGGCTGACTGAAGAGACGATTCGACTCATCTCCGAGGACAAAGACGAGCCGGAGTGGATGTTAGAGCGTCGCCTCCGTGCGCTGGAGCAGTTCAAGCAGATGCCGATGCCGGACGACTGGCCGGGTGCGCCGGATCTCTCCGCAGTCGACGTCGACGAAATCGTGCCGTACATCCGCCCGGACATCGAGACACGCGGCGGGGTCGACGACTGGGAGGACCTGCCCGAGGAAATCCAGGACACGTTCGATAAACTCGGCATTCCAGAAGCCGAAAAGAACGCGCTGTCGGGTGTGGGTGCCCAGTACGAGTCCGAGATTGTCTACCAGAACATGCAGGAGCGCTGGGAGGAGAAAGGCGTGATCTTCTGTGACATGGACAAGGCAGTCCAGGAGCACGAAGAGCTGGTTCGGGAGCATTTCATGACGACGGCGGTCCCGCCGAGTGACAACAAGTTCGCCGCTCTGCACGGCGCGATCTGGTCGGGTGGCTCGTTCGTGTACGTGCCGGAGGACACCACCGTGGAGATGCCGGTGCAGGCGTACTTCCGGATGAACACCGACGGGATGGGTCAGTTCGAGCACACGCTGATCATCGCGGAGGAGAACTCGGAAGTACACTACATCGAAGGCTGTTCGGCGCCGAAATACTCCGAATTCAATCTGCACTCCGGCGGTGTGGAAGTGTTCGTCCGGGAGGGCGCACACGTGCAGTACTCGACAGTGCAGAACTGGTCGAAGAACACGTACAACCTGAACACGAAGCGAGCGATTGCCGAAGCGGACGCGACGATGGAGTGGGTTTCCGGATCGATGGGCTCGAAAGCGACGATGCTGTACCCATCGACGGTGCTGAAAGGCCCCGGAGCGACGGACAACCACATCACGATTGCGTTCGCAGGCGAAGGGCAGGACATCGACACGGGTGCGAAGGTGTATCACAACGCGCCGAACACGAAATCGACGATCGAATCGAAGTCGATATCGAAGGATGGCGGCCGGACGAACTACCGGGGTCTGGTGCACATCGCGGATGGCGCGGAAGGCTCCTCCACCGCTGTGGAGTGTGACGCGCTGATGTTCGATAACAACTCCACGTCGGACACGATGCCGTACATGGAGATTCAGGAAAGCGACGTGGACGTGGCTCACGAAGCGACGGTCGGAAAGATCGGCGACGAGGACGTGTTCTACCTGCAGTCGCGGGGGTTGGACGACGACGACGCAAAGCAGATGATCGTGGCCGGGTTCATCGAGCCGATAACGGAAGAACTGCCGATCGAATACGCGGTGGAGCTGAACCGACTGATCGAGCTGGAGATGGAGGGGAGTCTCGGGTAACACCGTGGTGATACAATGAGCACGCAAGTACACGCAAATCTAACGGAAGAACAGGTAACGGAGATCAGCGAGTCACTCGACGAACCCGAGTGGCTGCTGGAGACGCGACTCGACGCGCTCGAAGCGCTGGACGACCTCGATATGCCGTCGGTCATCCGGACGCCCGGTCGTGACTGGACGAACCTCGACGCGCTCGAATACGAGCGGTTCGTCGATCCCCTCGACTGGGCCCAGGAGAAAGACCGCGTCGACGCGGAGGGTGTCGACGTTCTCGCCTGGGAGGAGGCACTCGCGGAGCACGGCGACCTGATCGAGGAGCATTTCGGGAGCGTCGTCGATCCACAGCGGAACTACCTGACCGCGCTCTCGACTGCGCTGTTTAGCGCCGGGACGGTCGTCTACGTTCCGGAGGGCGTCGCCGCCGAGGAGGTCAAAATCCGCACGCGGATGAACTCCCAGTCGCTTTTCAACTACACGCTCGTGATCGCCGAGGAGTCCGCGAGCGTGACGATTCTCGAACGCCAGTCGACCGGTGAGGAGGCCTCCGATGCGAGCGACGTGAGGCGATACTACAGCGGTATCGTCGAGGCGATCGCCGGGGAGAACGCCCACATCCAGTACGGCACACTCCAGAACCTCTCCGAGGAGACGTACAACTACCAGGCAAAGCGCGGTCACGCGGGGAAGTACGCCCAGGTCAACTGGATCGAGGGCAACATCGGCACCCGCCTGACAAAAAGCTCCGTCGAGACCCGACTGCTGGGAGACAGCAGCCAGTCGAAAATCGTCGGCGCGTTCTTCGGTCACGAGGACCAGCACGTCGACATCGCCAGTCGGGTCTGGCACGAAGGCGAGCACACGACCGCAGACCTGGTTACGCGGGGCGTTCTCGACGACGAAGCGCGGTCGGTTTACGAGGGTGTCCAGGACGTCGGTACCGATGCCTGGGACACGAACTCCTATCAGCGTGAGAATACGCTGATGCTCTCCGACGACAGCGAGGCCGACGCGTCGCCGAAACTCATCATCAACAACCACGATACCGAAGCGAGTCACTCGGCAACCGTCGGGCAGGTAGACAGCGAAGACCTGCTGTATATGAACTCGCGAGGGATCGACGAGGAGACGGCGACGAACATGCTCGTGGAGGGCTTTTTCGTCCCGGTTCTCGAAGAGGTCGCTGTCGACGAACTCCGCGATGATCTCGAGGAACTGATCGCAGCACGCCTGCGGTAGCTCCGATTTCTTCTGGAGCTCGCTTGCCGAGATTTTCACTCCCGATTCCTTTTTGCGATAGCCGCGCCACCGTGGAAATATGTTCGGAACCAGCGGTATCCGTGGCCCCGTCGGGGAGGAGGTAACGGCAACGCTCGCCCTGGCTGTCGGTCACGCACTCGGCGTCGAGGCCGACCGGGTCGTCGTCGGGCGTGACCCCCGGGAGAGTGGCGAAACACTCCGGAGCGCGCTCGTTGCGGGGCTTCGCGAATCCGGGACCGACGTCGTCGACCTCGGTATCGCGGCGACACCGACGGTCGGCCGAGCGGTCGGTTGGGAGGTCGCAGACGCCGGCGTCGCCATCACCGCATCGCACAACCCGCCGGAGGACAACGGCATCAAACTCTGGCAACGGAGCGGGCAGGCGTTCGATCAGTCCCGCCGGTCACAGATCACCGACCGAATCGAGAACGACCGGACGGAGCTCGTCGCGTGGGACCAGTTCGGCGAACGCGAGGCCGTCGACCACACCGCCACACACCGTGAAGCGCTCGTCGAAGCCGTCGAAATCGACCGTGAGCTGTCCGTCGTCGTCGACGTTGGCAACGGGGCGGGCGGTGTCACCGCGGAGGCGCTGACGGAACTGGGCTGTCACGTCGAGACGCTGAACGCACAGCCCGACGGCTCCTTTCCCGGCCGGCCGAGCGAACCGACGCCGGAGAACTGTCAGTCCCTCGCAGCACTCGTCGGCGCGACGGATGCCGACCTGGGAATTGCCCACGACGGCGACGGCGACCGGATGCGAGCGGTGACCGCCGACGGCGAGTTTCTCTCCGGTGATGTCATGCTCGCACTCTTCGGGCGGGAAGCCGCAACCGCCGGCGAGGCCGTCGCAGTACCTGTCGATACGAGCCTGGCTGTCGAGGATCACCTCTCGGCGGCCGGCATCGAGACCCGCCGGACACCCGTGGGTGACGTCTACGTCGCCGAGGCGGCAAGCGAATCGGGGGTCGCCTTCGGCGGCGAGCCAAGCGGTGCCTGGATCTGGCCCGGGGAGACGCTCTGTCCCGACGGGCCGCTCGCTGCCTGTCGGATCGCTGCGATGGCCGCGCGAGAACCCCTCGCCGAGCGCGCAGCGGCAGTCGAGACGTATCCGATCCGGCGGGACGCAATCGAGACAGAGCGGAAAGGCGAACTCATGGAGGCAGTTCAAAGCCGTGCTGCGGAGCAGTTCGATAGCATCTCGACACTCGACGGCGTCCGCGTCGACCTCGGGGATGGCTGGTTTCTGCTCCGGGCGAGTGGCACGCAGCCGCTGGTTCGGATTACGGCCGAGGCCCGAACTGAAACGGACGTCGAAGACGTGTTCGAGACCGCCCGTGAACTACTCGAAGCCGCACAAACCGATCAGGCATAGCGAGAGAGCACGGCACGAAGGGATGCGAGAGAGCACGGCACGAAGGGATACGAGAGAGC
>JARWGK010000096.1:0-29165 GCA_040409725.1 Natronomonas sp. | reverse complement strand
GGGAGGGAGATCGGGTGTTGCAGTCCGCAATTGACCCGGACGCGACCATCAGGTCCGACCTCGGTCACGATTCCCTGTCTTAACGACCCCGAACCGTTGGATCCGGAGCCGGTCTGTGAGCGGATTCGGAGCGGCGGTAAGACACCGGCGTACTCCAGTTCGTCCCGCCGCCCCCAGACCTCCTTTCGCAGGTGCGGGGGCGTGGCGGCGTACTCCAGCACTGTGCTCACGAACCCGTCGCCGAATCGTCCCTCGGCTTCCCCGTCGGGGAAGACGACGAGTCGATCGACCCGATAGATCGTCGCCGCGCGGGCGACGTAGCCCAGTTTGCGAGTCGCCTCGCGTTTGTCCTCGGCTTCTCGGGTCAACGACGACGGCACGAGCACGCTGTGTGTCATACCGTGACGCTTCCGTGTCCGTCCACTAGACTGTGCCGATCATACCGAACCGCCACATAAAAGCGTCGCGGTCCAGCGCGGGCATGAGCCGCGTTGTCAGGCGTCTCGGGCGGTCACGACGGCCTCGGAGGGCGCCCGGATCGATCGGCGGTTTCGCAATCCTTTTATCCCTCTCGATGGTTCTCTCAAATGCAGGGCGTCGGTAGTGTAGTGGTATCACGTGACCTTGCCATGGTCACAACCCGGGTTCAAATCCCGGCCGACGCATTCTTGCTGCGAGCAATACGCGAGCAGCAGACTCGTCTGCGGATTTGAACCCTGGAAGACGCACAGCGAGCGCAGCGAGCGAGCACGTCTTCCTCCGGTTCAAATCCCGGCCGACGCACTCCCACTTTTTCCTCCCTCGGGTGCGCTTCGCGCACCGCTCGGTCAGAAAAACGTGGGAAAAACCCCTCGACGCTCGCTGCTCACGGGTCGCTTCGCTCCCCGTTCGCCTGCGAGACGCTCCCTTCGGTCGCGTCTCGCACCGCTCGCGTCGAGTGAAACCGCGGCTCGCTTCGCTCGCCGCGGTATGCTTGTGATCTTGTGTGAACTGATTTTACTTAGTGCGTCGGCTCTCGCTTCCTGCCGAACCAGAGGCGGGTGCCGCAGTCCGGACACAGCCCGCTTCGATGTCTGCGCAGGTCCACGGCGTTGGGTGACTGTGTGATCGTTTATAAGGCCCGAGATGCGTGTGTTGCGAGCAGATCGGTCGCTGACGGAACGCTTTGATCGCCAGTTCCCGGCAGTGGATGTATAAAATACCAGAAAATTAGTTATAAATATGTTCGCTCGTCACGAAAAGAGGTATATAAATAAACGCGTGAGTCGGATGCACACGAATTTACTAATACTCCGTAAAAACGCCTCAGTGTGGTGATATCCCGGATATCCATTCCATCAAATTATGTTGTCTATACGTATTTTTATAAGGGGGCCACGAGAGTGTGAGAGTGCCGCATGTCGGCATCAGATACTAATACTGGAACACAGGGAACAGCTATCCAGCGGTTTGGACAACAGATGGCAAAGCGGGTGGAACGGTGGATGCCGAGTCCGTTTCTGTTCGCACTCATTCTGACGTACGTCGCAGCACTTCTCGCAATCGTCATCGAGGGCTCCGGCCCATCGGACGTCGCCTTCGCCTGGGTCGACGGCTTCTGGGCACTGCTCGAGTTCTCGATGCAGATGGTACTGATCCTCGTAACGGCGTTCGTCGTCGCCTACCATCCGTGGGTTAAGAAGGTGATCGACTTTCTGATTAGCATTCCAAGCAGTGCGAAGGGGGCCGTCGTCCTCGTTGGCCTCGTGTCGATGATCACAGGATGGATCTCCTGGGGTCTCGGATTGATCGTCGGTGCGATTCTCGCCCGAGAGATGGGCAAGAAGGCCCACCAGAAGGGAATCAGCCTTCATTACCCCCTCGTCTGCGTGGCCGGATACATGGGGATGAGCCTCACCTGGCACTGGGGGCTGTCTAGCTCTGCTGGACTGCTGATGAACACCCCCGGAAACGTGTTCATCGAACAGGGTGTCGTCGACGGCGTCATCAGCACGACCGAGACGATCTTCCACCCATACGCACTCACGCTGACCGTCGTGAGCATCATCTACGCGCTCATCATCCTCTATCTGCTGTCGCCGCCGGCGGAGACCTCCCGCGGGATCGACGAGTATCTCGACCCCGGCGTGCTGGAGGACGAACTGGCGGAGATGGAAACGACCGAATCGCCGAGCGGCGACGAGGCACCCGCCGCAACCGACGGCGGTGTCGACGAGGAGGCGTCCGACGACAGCGATGACAAACGCACGCCTGCCGATCGGATCAACAACAACAAGATTCTCGGCGGCCTCGCCGCCCTGACCGGAGTCGTACTCACGGGTCATACCTTCGCGACGGAAGGCCTCGGTGCACTCGATCTGAACGTCCTCAACTTTGCGTTCCTCACGATCGGTCTCGCGCTGTACACCAGCCCGATCGACTACCTCGAGGAGTTCTACGAGGCAGTTCAGTCGAGTGCAGGAATCATTCTGCAGTTCCCCTTCTATGCGGGAATCATCGGGATCATGACCGGAACCGGACTCGTCGATACGATGACCGAGTTCCTGATCTCGATTGCGACACCGCAGACGTTCCCCGTGATCGCCTGGATCACGGCCGGAATCCTGAACGTCTTCGTCCCGTCCGGCGGCGGTGAGTGGACCATCGTCGGCGGTGCGATGCTGACCGCAGGTCAGGAACTCGGTGTCGCACAGGGTCACACCATCATGGCCTACGCCGTCGGTGACGCCCACACCAACCTCTTCCAGCCGTTCTGGGCGATCCCGCTTCTGGCGATCACCGGCCTCCGGGCCCGTGACCTGTTCGGCTACGCGATCACGATGCTTCTCCTGCTCACCCCGTATCTCGCCTTGATCCTCTTTTTCCTCCCCTACAACATCTTCTGAGGCGACTCGGGGTTTTTTCCAACACACGCCGTCGAACCGGTACCCGACGGCGACAAACAGCATTATTATTTCCCCTCGACGCCGTACACCGACTGTGACAGATCCAACACGACATCTGAAGGGAACAGAGCGACCGTCTCTGGAGTTCCCGCCGGAGGTAACCGATGCGGTTTCGGACATCATCGGCGACGTTCGAAAGCAGGGTGATGCGGCGGTTCACGAACTCACCGAACGGTTCGACGGCGTTCGGCGCGAATCGATCCGCGTCACAGACGACGAAATCGAGGCGGCAGCCGAATCGCTGTCGTCGGCCGACAAAGAGGCGATCGACGCGACGATCGAGAACGTCCGTGACTTCCACGAGGAGCAGTTCGAACACATCGAGGGCTTCGAACGCGAGTTCGAGGAGGGAATCACACTCGGACAGCGCGTCCTCCCAGTCGAGCGTGCGGGCGTGTACATCCCGGGCGGTCGGTATCCCCTCGTCGCCTCGCCGGCGATGACGATCGTCCCGGCGGTCGTCGCGGGCGTCGAGACGGTGATCGGCTGTGCGCCGCCACAGGACGACGGAACCGTCCAGCCGGCACAGCTGTACGCCATGGATCGAGCGGGCGCCGACGAGATCTACTGCATCGGCGGCGCACAGGCGATCGCCTCGATGGCATACGGGACCGAAACCGTCCCGACGGTCGACGTCGTCACCGGTCCGGGCAACATCTACACGACCGAGGCAAAGCGGCAGGTGTTCGGACACGTCGGCGTCGACTTCCTCGCCGGACCGACGGAGGTGTTGATCGTCGCAGACGACACCGCCGATCCCGACCTCGTCGCAACCGACCTTCTCGCACAGGCCGAACACGACCCCGAATCACGGGTGATCCTCGTTTCGACCGACGAGACGGTCGCAAGGGAGACCATCGAGGCGGTCGAACGCCAACTCGAGGACCTTCCGACGGCCGAAACGGCCCGTGCCAGTTGGGACGACCACGGCGAGGTGATCCTCGCGGCCGACGACGAGGCCGCCGCCGCGGTCGCAAACGACTACGCCCCCGAGCACCTGCAGGTCATGAGCGACGACCCACGCCGGTATCTCGATTGGCTCCACAACTACGGATCGCTGTTTTTGGGCCACCATTCGCCGGTCGTATTCGGCGACAAGGCGGTGGGGACGAACCACTGCCTTCCGACCCTCGAGGTGTCGAAATACACCGGTGGCATCTCCGTCGGCACGTACCTCAAGACCGTCACCCACCAGCAACTGACACGCGAGGGGGCCGACTCGATCGCCGCACACGCGGCGAAGATCTGTGAACTCGAAGGCACGGAAGCCCACCGCATCTCCGCCGAACGACGACTGATCGACCGAGAGTAGCGACGAGATCCTCAGTACCAGACGGTTCCCGCATCGACGTTGATGTCCTGTGCGGTGATGTTCCGTGCCTCGTCGCCGGCGAGGAACGCGGCCGTCTCCGCGACGTCCTCCGGGTCGACGAGTCGACCGAGTGCGGCGTCGTCTTCGAACACCTGCTGTTTTGCCTCCTCGTAGGTCACCCCCATCTCCGCGGCCTGCTTTTCGATCACCGACTCGATGCGTGGTCCGTTCGTTGCCCCCGGACAGATGGCGTTTACCGTCACGTCGTCGTCGCCGAGTTCCACGGCGAGCGTTCGGGTGAGGCCGATCACGGCCATCTTCGAGGCGGTGTAGGGGGTCCGGTTTGCGAGCGGTCGCTTGCCGCTGATCGAGGAGATGTTGATGATGCTGCCGCGGTCGCTTTCGCGTAGCTGTGATGCGGCGTGTTTACACAGCAGGTACACGCCGGTCACGTTGACGTCCATCGTCCGTTCCCACGCCTCCCGTTCGACAGACTCGATCGGTGCCGTCGGTCCGGCGATTCCCGCGTTGTTGATCAGCGTATCGAGCCCACCGAACTCCGCGACGGTCCGTTCGATCGTCTCTCGAACCGACGCCTCGTCCGTCACGTCGGTTCGGACCGGTAGCGTCCGGTCGGGGTCGTCGATCAGTGCTGCCGTCTCCTCGATTCCGTCGCTCCTTGCGGCCAGTGCGACGTTTGCACCCCGATCGGCGAACTCGAGGGCGATCTGTCGCCCGATACCCTGACTCGCTCCGGTGACGAGAACCGTCTGATCGTCCATGTCCGGACGTTCGATTCCGAGATAAATCACCGCATCGACCGACGCCGTCGATGACCGGTATCCGAACGGTATTTGTGTGGCGGCCTGACAGAACGGGGTAGTGTATCCGATCCGTCGACGCATCGCACAGTCCGTCTACTACGGCTGGGTCATCGTGTTCGTCTGTCTGTTGGCGTCGCTCGTCGTCTTCGGGACGAGCTACGCATTCGGCGTCTTCTTCGATTCGTTCATCCGTGAGTTCGAGCGGTCACAGGCCGTCATCTCCGTCGCCTTCGGCCTTCAGACGGCGTCGCTGTTCGGCGGTGCCGTCGTCGCAGGTCGGTTCATCGATCGGTACGGCCGTCGGCGGATCACCGCCATCGGCGGGTCGCTTTTCGTCGCCGGACTCGTCTGGACCGCCCTCGCAGAAAGCTACGTCGAGTTACTCCTCGCCTTCGGGGTGGTGACGGCACTCGGGATGGCGATCCTGTACGTCGTCGGCTACGCGACCGTTCCGGTGTGGTTCACGCGCAGGCGTGGCGTCGCCGGCGGCATCGCCGCCTCGGGACTCGGCGTCGGCCTCGTCGTGGTTCCATCCGGCGCGTCGCTGCTCATCGAAACCGTCGGCTGGCGTCGGGCACTGCTCGTCGTCGCCGCGGTGGTCGCGGTGTTTTCACTCGTCATCGCCGTCCTCGTCGCCGACCGACCGGCGGACATCGACGCCACCGACGCACGCGCCGCCGGGACCACCGGCTCGAGCGATATCTCCTCGGGTGAGCTTCTCGACACTATCGGTTCGGGGAGCTTCCTGATCGTCTTTCTCGGGTGGGTGTTGATATTCGCCTCGCTGTACGTCGTGTTGGGGTACATCGTCCTGTATGCGACGGAAGTCGGGTTCGGACGACGGGTCGGCGTCCTCGCGATCACCGTTCTCGGAATCTCGACGACGGTGACCCGGATCGGCGTCGGACTGCTTTCGGATTACGTCGGCCGAGTGGTGACGTTCGTCGTCTGTGCGGCGATACTCGGGGGGTCGACGGCGTTGATCCCCGCGGCCGGGTCGGCGCTTCTGTTGTTCGCCGTCGTGACGCTCTTCGGCGTCGGCTACGGTGGCTGTGGTGGGTTACTCGGCCCCTTCGTCGCCGACGTCTTCGGCAACGACGGCCTGAACACCCTCTTTTCGGTCATGTCGCTTTCATTCGGGATCGCCGGGATCCTCGCACCGCCGTATGCCGGGTTCGTCTTCGAGACGATCGGTGCATACGACGTCGCGTTCGTCTCAGTCGGCCTCGGCAGCGTCCTCGGGGCAGGTCTGGTGTTCGTCGGGACCCGATACCGGTCGGGAGACTGATCCCGAGTACTGCTCCGACCGCCCGACGACTCGGGTGCCCACGACCCAAGCACCCCCGTCCCCTGGCAGTATCGGTCGAGAAGTTGGGTGTTATTTATATACCGTCCGCGTCATCAAACGACACTAGCAGTGGGATCCGACGACGCAACGGCGCGGTGTTCCGAACGCGGCGGCACCGACCGCGACAGTGTGGCCGTACGGCACTCCCACGCCCGAATCGATCCGACGACCGACCCTTGTACGATCAAACTCCAGACATGACAGACGAACTCCCCCCGGTGTACGGCGGAGAGGTACTCCACGTCCAGCTAGACACAGACGAAGCCGAAACGCAGGCGATCGATCCCGAGGACGCGCGCAGATTCCTCGGCGGCAACGGCTTCGCGGCGAAGCTCGTCTACGATCACGTTCCGCCCGAAGCCGACCCCTACGACCCGGAAAACGCCGTCGTATTCTCCGTCGGTCCGATGAATCTGACCCCGTTTCAGAGCACGAGCCGCGGTGTCGTCGGCTACATCAGCCCGATGACGAACGGCTTCTTCGACAGCACGTTCGGCGGCACGTTCCCCCGCGCACAGAAATCGACGGGATTCGAGGCGATCACGATCACCGGCGCGGCGCCGGAGCTTTCCTACCTCCTGATTACGGAAGACGGTGCGACGGTCAAGCCGGCACCCGATCTCGCCGGAGCAGACACCTACGAGACCTGTGCCGCGATCCGTGACCGCGAGGGCGAGGGATACGACACACACGTCATCGCCACCGGGCCGGCCGGAGAGAATCAGGTCCGGTATGCCTGTCTGCTCCACGACTCGGAGATCCGCGAGGGCGTCGCCGGACGAGGCGGCATCGGGGCGGTGTTCGGCTCGAAGAACCTCAAGGCGGTCGCGGTCAAGGGCGGGGACTTTTCACCCGAACTCGCAGACGACGGCACCCTCCGTGGGCTCATCGGCCAGCGAATGCGGCCGCTGATGCAGCAGACGGAGATGCTACAGGACTACGGGACGAGTGGTCTCGTCAACCCGATCAACGAGATGGGGAAACTCGGCAGCCACAACTACCGACACGAGCAACTCGCCGAGGACGACGCCGAGGCGGTGAGCGGCGAACGGCTCCGATCCGAGTACGTCACCGAGGACACCACCTGTGCCAACTGTGCGGTCAAGTGTGGTAAGCACGTCTCCGTCGAATCGCGGGGGATCACAGACGCGAAGATACCGGAATTTGAGAGCCTCTTTGCGACGTCGACGATGCCGGAAAACTTCGAGCTCGAGCCCGTCATCGAGGCAAACGACCTCTGTGACCGCCTCGGCATGGACACGATCAGCTGGGGCGTGACCGTCTCCTTCGCCCGCGAGTGTTACGAAAATGGTCTGATCTCGGAAGGTGAGGGCCTCGAATTCGGCGACGCCGAGGGACTCGTCGAGTTGGCCAGACTGACGGCCGAACGTGAGGGAGTCGGTGACGCAATCGCCGAAGGGTCGTTCAGATTCGCCGAAACGATCGACGGCGACACCGAGGAGTTCCTACACGGAAGCAAGGGACTCGAGTTTGCCGCCCACTCACCGCGGGGTCTCAAGGGCATGAGCATCGGCTATGCGACCTCCACCCGGGGTGGCTCCCACCACGACACCCGCCCGACCCGGCAGTACGAGGGCGACCACGACCTGACGACGGAGGGGACGCCGGAGTTTGCGGCCCGATCACAGCATTTCACCGCCCTCGGAGACTCCCTCACACAGTGTCGGTTCGTCAGCGAAGGCGGGTGGGGCAAACAGATCAACGAGAACTACCGCGATGCGATCAACGCAGCCACCGGCTGGGATCTGACCGTCGCCGACGTCGAACGGATCGGCGAGCGAATCTACAATCTGGAACGAATCATCAACGTCGAACGGGGCGTTGCGAGTCGGGAGACGGACACCCTCTCCCATCGGGTGATGCACGAACCGATCCCCGACGGCCCCGCCGAGGGGATGTACTGCCCGCCGGAGGAACTGAACGCGATGCTCGAGGAGTATTACGAGTTCCGCGGCTGGGACGAAAACGGCATTCCACGGAGCGAAACGCTCGAAGGGCTCGAACTCTCGGAGTTCACGCCGCGGATCGCATAAAATAGCTAACAGTATTGCCGGCAGTCTTAAATACCATCCTCGGGCTACTTCGAACGTATGTGCCCTGATAGCATTGCTGATCTGGTCGACGAACAGGTGGTCACCGTCCCCCGAACCGTCTCCGCCGGTGAGGCAATCGAAACGCTTCGGACCGAAACGCCGGAACACGACCGAACTGTCTACTACTTATATGTAACCGACGGAGCGAAACTGGTTGGCGTCGTCTCGCTTCGGGAACTCCTCAACGCCGACGACGACGCCACGGTTTCGGACATCATGACCGTCGACGTACTCACCGTTTCGCCGGACGATACGCCCGATCACGTCGCCGAAATACTCACGAACAACTCCCTGAACACGCTGCCGGTCGTCGAGGACGGATCTCTTCGGGGTATCGTGCGAGCAAACGACATCCTCGATGCACTCGACGAACAGTCGGCAAAGGAGATACTCCGGGGGACGAAGCGGTACAGCCCGTTCGGTGACTGACCGCGTCGTCCGCGTCTCGAAGTTGAGTCCCTCGCCCCCGCCCGGCCGACGGATTCGGCGGTGAGACGGGCTGTATGGAGACGTTACAGGAACGGCTGGTAGTAGTACGGGCTGATAACGCCCTCGATGAAGCCGGCAACGGCAAGCAGGACGCCGACGCCGACGAGGATCCAGAAGGCCCGGTGGAGGGCCCCTGCCACGTCGCCGGTTCCGATCCGACCCCGGGCGGCCCGCCAGCCGACGACGCCGAGGCGGAGGCCGACGGCTCCGGCGATCAACACCGCCGGAATCTCGAAGATGCCGTGTGGAACGACGAACGCGACGAGTTCGATCGGATCGACCTCCAGCCGGCCGACGATGCCGAAGACGAGGCCGTTGAACCAGAGTGAGACGACCGCCGGCGCCGCAAAGCCGAGCCCAGAAAAGCCAAGCGTCAGGGTGACCGTCCAGTTGTTGGCGAAAAACTCCAGCGCTGCGACACCGAAGACGAGTTCGTCGACCCGCTCGGCGATCGACGTCTCGGTGAGTCCGACGAACGGGCCGACGAACAGCCACCCGGAGGCGAAGCCGACGAGCAACGCGGCGGTTGCGATCCCGTGTGCGAGCGGTGTCTCGCGGACGAACCCGACCATCTCCCGCCAGCCACGCCCGAGGCCGTCGAGAAACTGTGTTCCGTACGATCGTTCCGGCGGTTCGGGCGGATCGATCGACTCCCGAAAGTCGGCGTAGAGTCCGGTCTTCAGCAGATCAAGAAACGGCGTCACGACGAGCAATCCGAGGAGTCCGACGACGGTTCCGGCACCGACGAGAGACAGTCCGACGCCGATCCCGGCGAGACCCGATAGAAGGAGCACCGCGAGCAGTGCGTACATGACGGCCTGTACGGTCTGTGTTCGAAGGAACCCGAGGCCGGCTCTGACGCCGTCGAACGCCGATCGCTCGTCGACGACGACGGCCACCGGAGCGAAGACGAACACCAGCCGAACGACGGCAAGCGCGGCGACGACCACCGGAGCCACGAGCACGCCGACGACCACCCCGATCGGTCCAGCCAGCGTCGCGAGTCCGACCACGAGTGAGCCGATCGTGAGCAGCCCGATCCAGAGGATGGCCTCGAAGATGAACAGGCCGAGAAACGACGCCCAGTACCGCTTGCCACCGACGAGTCCGGCGGCGACCCCGGCCTCGTCGCGGAGTCGAGCGTCACAGGCAGAGATTCGCCCGCCGGCGACGGCGAAGTACAGGACGACGAACAGGACGAACGCTGCCGCCAGACCGCCGACGGTCGCCGCCCAGACGACCGGCGACGCCAGCGGTTCCAAAAGCGGGAGCACCTCCTCGCTCCAGGCGAGTAGCTCCTCCTCGCCGGCGTCGGGATCCGGTGGCTGCACGTCGCCGGCGACGACCGCCTCCCGCAGCGCGTCCAGACGCCCCGTCACCTCGAGATACAGATAGCTCACCACGAAGCCGAACGCGACGACGGCACGGGCGACCACCGGCACCGCCGCTCCGAGAACGTACAGCGGAAGCAGATCCGCAGGCCGGCGTCTGAGCGTCGTGATCGCCGTCGTGACCGCAGCAGAGATGTCCATATCCGCCCTACGAACAGGAGCGTGATCAATATGTTCACCCCACTCCGGGCGGTCGATGCGTCACACCTCCGTCTCAGGCTTGTTCGATCTCCCAGGGGCCGTCGGCCGGTGGGTCGTTCGTCTTGTACACGCCCCGTCCGACGGCGACGTCGGTTCCGGTCGCGTCGGTGACGAGTACGTCGACGACGGACGTTTCCTCGCCGTATCGTCGCACCTCGGCGGTCGCCCGAAGGTCGTTCGTCGCGGGTTCGAGATAGTCGATCCGGAAGTCGATCGTCGGCGTCGGCTGTCCCTGCAGCGACACTGCCGCTGCACCACCGACGCTGTCGGCGAGACTGAAGGTAACGCCACCCTGTGCGATCACCCGTTTCGTACTCGAGGAGTGTTTCTGATCGAGTTCCAGTCGTCCCTCTGCGTGACCGTCGGTCGCCTCAACGATCTCGATCCCGAGCAGCTTCCGATACGGGCTTTCGTTGAAATACTCCAGAACGCCCATACCGTCGTTCCGGTGGAGCGACACAAAAGCGTGCCGCGAGGGACCAGTTCGGATCGTGCGGCCGATCGATCAGTCCGCTTCGGCTTCCGTCGGGACGGTATCGTCCGGTTCGCTTCGGTGTTCGGCGACCTTTCGTCGGTTGATCTCACCCACCCGGTCGGCCACGTCACAGACGAGTTCCTCGAGTCGATCCGCCGGCGATCCCTCCCCGGTCACCACCGGTCCGTCCTCGCCGCCGTCTCCGATGTCGGGGTGAATCGGGAGGCGTGGAAGCACCGGCACGTCGTAATCCGCGCCGATTGCCTCGGCACCGCCGTGGCCGAACACCTCGTGTTCGTCGTCACAGGAGGGACACCGGAACGTGCTCATGTTCTCGACGACGCCGACGATGGGGGTGTCGTGTTTCTCGAACAGCCGCAGTCCCTTTCGGGCGTCGGAGACGGCCATCGCCTGTGGCGTCGTAACGATGACGACGCCGGTCACGGGCAGCGTCTGCAGCAGATCCAGCGAGGCGTCGCCGGTTCCCGGTGGAAGGTCGACGATCAGGTAGTCCAGACGGCCCCACTCGACGTCGTCGAGGAAGTGGTTCATGACGTTGTTCAACATCGGTCCCCGCAGTACCGCCGGATCGTCCTGCGTCTCGGTGAGAAAGCCCATGCTCATCACCCGGACGCCGTTGGATCTCGGCGGAACGATCTCGTCGTTCGGCGTCACGCCGGGTTCGCCCTCGACCGGCAGCAATCGCGGCACGTTCGGGCCGTGGACGTCGGCGTCGAGAATCCCGACGTGTGCGCCCCGCTTTTCCAGTCCGGCGGCGACGTTCGCCGCGACGGTGGTCTTTCCGACGCCACCCTTCCCCGAGGCGACGGCGATGACGTTCCGAACCTTCGGCAGCACCGTCTCGTCGAATCCCTGTGCTTCCGACACGCTCGCCCTGAGATCCGGCTGTAGTCCGGCCGCCTCGATCGCGTCCCGGACCGCGTTGCCGAGTTCGATCTCGGCGGGCGCGTAGGGTGCGTTCAGCGCGAGTGACACCCTCGCCGTCTCGCCGTCGATCGCCACGTCGTTTATCAGTCCGAGTGAGCCGATGTCGGCCCCGATGTCCGGATCCGATACCCCTTCGAGTCGTCGTCTGAGTTCTGCTTCCGTGGTGGTCATCGATGTCGTCCTCGATCGTCGTGTGCCTTCGAGAGGGCTGTTCGATCGCTTCGATTCTGCCGTGATCGCTTCGATTCTGTCGTGAAACGGCCGCACGGACGTTGTTTAAAAGAACAACAGATCTATCACCACCGTCTTCAGGAACAGGCCGGTCCAGAGCAGGAGCGTGAAGCCGACCAGATATCCGACGCCCATCGTCGCGATCGTCGAATCGCTTGGGTCTCCCAGATACCACGCCGCGAGGACGGCGTACACCGGAACGAGGATCACTCCGAAGATCAGCCACGTCCCGGGGCCGACGATGATCTGTTCGATCATCCGTCCACCTCCTCGTCGGCCTCGCATCCAGCGTCGGTACCCATGACGCCGCTCGTCGTCCCGTCGTCGGCTGCCGTCTCGGCGGCTCCACGCCCAGCGTCGGTCTGTGGTTCACCGCCGTCGGTCTGCACCGCCCCGCTGCCGTGGGCTTCGATCGCGTGCAGTTCGACCACCGGAACGACCTTCGCCACGAGCATGAAGATCAGCGTCACGACGGCGACGGTTCCGACGACCGACAGCATCTCGATCGTGCTCGGGAAATAGGTCCCGGGCACCGCCTCGTAGAGGCTGAAGGTCGGGTACATCAGTCCCTCGACGACGAAAAGCACCTTCTCGACGAGCGTCGCCGACAGCACGAAAATGCTGACGACGAGGCTCCGACGAACGCTGAATATCGACGGCTTCAGCGCCTGTGCGAAGATGTAGACGAGACCGCCGCCGATGACGACCATCGCGTAAATGTACACCGGGTGGACCAGGGTTGCACCCACGACGGCACCGAGGTCCATCGGTGGAGCGAAGACGCCGCCGATGATCTGCTGGAGCTGGAGCCACAGGAAGAACATCGAAAACAGCCCGAGCCAGAGCGTCAGTCCACGGAACACGTCGTCGGTGAGGATGTGTTCCCAGCCGTAGCTTCGCCGGAAGGCGTAGGCGGCGACGATGACACCGGCGATCGCCGAGGTGAGGGCAATCGAGAGGAACTGCGGCCCCTGGATCGCGCCGAACCAGCCGGGCATCGAGGGGATCAACGCGAACAGCCACGGGATCACGCCGCCGTGGAGCAGGAGCGGAGCGAGGACGATGATCCCGAGGGCGAGCCACTAGACCATCCGTTCGACGACCTCGTCTTCCGTCTCGCTGTATCCGATCGTCATCACGCGGTAGATCGGCTCGAAGCGATCCGGCAGATCCGCCCGCAGTCGGCTCACGTCGTACCGGAGGGTCAATCCGAGATACGTCGCCGTCATCACGAAGTACAGCGTGATGACGGTCACGTCCCACACGAGCGGTGAGTTGTGGATCGTCTCGGTGTAGTTGAACAGGATCGACGTGACGATCCGATCCGGTCGTCCGACGTGGATCACGATGTACAGCCCTGCGGCGGACAGACCGGCGAGCGTCAGCAGTTCGGCGAGACGGGCCACGGGCTGGTAGCGGTCCATCCCGAACAGCCGCACCGCAGCCGAGAGGATGATCCCGCCGTGGGCGATCCCGACCCACCAGATGAACGCACCGATGTACAGTCCCCAGGTGACGCCGCCACCGGACCCCCAGTCTGCGAGACCCGTGACGACGAGCCCTCTGGAGAGTTGAATCCCCCACGCCACGGCGAAGGTACCGATGGCGAGGACGACGACACCCAAGAGGAGATAGAAGCGCTTCGAGGTGTCGTGGATCGGTCTGAGGATGTCCGCCTCGGTCGGCGTCTTCATCGTCTCCCACCTCCGAAGGTTCCGTCGTCGAGAACCTCCTTCCGTCGGTCGACCTCGCCGACATCCTCGTAGGCGACCGGGCCCGCAACCTGCTCGGCACTCGGCCCCGGTTCGTTGCCGACGAAGACGACGTTCGGGTCGGTCCCGAGTTCCTCGAGCAACCGGAACGTCGACGCCGTATCTTCCGAACGGCCGGGGAACTCCGGTGCATCGTCGTCCTGGAGTTCGTTTGCGCCGCGATACTCCTCCCGTGCCCGTTCGAGGTACCGATTCGGATCGCTTTCGGGGTCGTTCATGTCTCCGAAGTGGATCGCGTCCATCGCACAGGCCTGTTCGCAGGCGGTGGTGCCGATCCGCTCTTCGCCCATCTGTCCGTCCTGTCTGGAGGGACACATCGTACACTTGCCCATGACGCCCTTCGGCGGTCGGCTGTCGACGGGTCTGTCGCGTCTGTCGTAGACGTGATTCTCGTCGAGTTCCGATTCCGGCGTCGAGGGCTCCTCCCACGCGAAGTAGTTGACGCCGTACGGACAGGCGACCTGACAGTACCGACAGCCGATACAGACGTCGTAGTCGGTCAGGACGAGGCCGTCGTCCTCGCGGATGTGTCTCGCCGTCGTCGGACAGACCTTCTGACACGGGGCGTTGCTGCAGTGTTGACACGTCCGAACGAGGAAGTTGTGACCGTCCTGATTCGGCTCCTCGTAGGTGAAGACGTACATCCAGTTCGCCCCGTCTTCGGTGTGGTTTTCCTGTGAGCAGGCGGTGACACAGGCGAGACAGCCGTCGCATTTGTTCAGGTCGATGACCATACCCCACTGGGTCTCCTCCGCTCCGTCGGCGTGGTCGGCGGCGGCGGCCGCCCCGTCGTCACCGCCGCCACCGCCTGCAGCCGCCGTGCCGGCACCGAGTAGTGCTGCCCCGGCGCCGGCCTTCTTCATCACCTCACGTCGGGGTACCTCGCCCTCGTCGGCTTCGGCGAGTCGTTCGAACGGCCCCGGACCGTCGTCGGTCGATCCGGTCAGCAACTCGAGTAGGCCTGCCTCCTCGTCTCCCTCGGAGACCTCGACCGGACGGTCGTCGACGCCGAACTCCTCGACGACCGCGTCGTGGTATCGGTCGTAGAACTCGGCTTCGCTCAACTCTCCGGCGACGAGGCGCTGGGCGTCCTTCGCCATCTCGATGCCGAGTTCCGTGTCGTGATCCGTCCCTTCGAGGAGCGACTCCATCCGTTCCTCCCACGCCTCGGTGTGGAGGTCCTCGACCGAGTCGACGTCGGACGGCGGCGTCGGATCCGTGCTCATTCGACCACCTCCGAGGTCCACACCGACGGGTGGTTGGCTACGAGTACCGTCGACCGCCGAACACCACACGAGGCCGTGGTCGTTTCTCTGGTCATCGTTCCTCCACCTGTGAGTCACCGCTGTAGTAAGTAGACTGTTCGACTACGTCCCAGAAACCGGGAATTCGGGGAAATATATTCGGGGACAGAGTCGAGTGGTTTCGCTCCCCGGCGCGGTCGGTTTCGGTGAGGGGGTTTGCCGCACCGAGACCGTCCCCGAACGGTGAACCAGACGGCGACTGTGAGAGTACGGCGTTCGATCCGGTCGATAGTCTGCCAGCGGGCGACCGTCGGCTCAGGGCACGTGCCAGATCCCCCGTCGGCGGTCGAAGATCGCGCCGACGACGACGTGGGGCAGTGCGATGATACAGATGAACACGGTCCAGAAGGCAACGGCGCCATAGAGGAGCGAGGTACCGCCGAGTGGGTACGGTGCGGCGACCCAGAGGATCGCCGCGACCGCCCCCGTCGCGAGGGCGCCGAAGACGAGCACCGCCCACGACCGGAGGGCGACGTTCGACGGGTCGTCTGCCGCGAGCAGATCCCGGCCGCCGGTCGGCGGTTCGGTCTCGACGGTCGCCTCCCGACCGACCTGTCGAAGGGAGTACCAAAGCGGGAAGTACAGTCCGATTGCGACGACGACCGGAACGAGGGTGAAGTAGGTCACGAGCAGACCGGTTTCGGCGGCGTCCGCGAGAAACGCACCCGAACCGGTCCGGTTGTAGAATCCCCACCCGAGGTGTGTCAGAACGACCGCGCCGTAGCCGACTCCGACGAGCCACCGCGTTAGCTCTATCGACGGAAGGACGGCGATGGCACCCGGCTGGAACATGTCGACCATGATCGCACTGAAGGCGTAGAACGTCTCCGGCCACGCGACGATCGGAACGGCGATGACGGCACCGCCACGAGCGACGGCGGCGAGGAGCCGCTGGAGTCGACTCCGGAGGTGGTCCGTGCCGGTCGTCGCGGCCATCACGTGCAGGTCGCCGCCACCGCCCTTCGCGACGGTCACGCCGAAGGCGATGGCGAGTGCGGCCACCGGCGCGACGACGAAAAGCGCGATGAATCCGCCGATCAATCCCAGATAGTAGGCCAGATACCACAGCCGAAACGACTGTGCCCGCCGACGCAGGTTGGCGAAGTGTTCGTACCCGCCGTGTGGTAGGTTCAACGCAACCATCCCGATCAGGTAGACGACCAACTGCACCTCGAGTGACGGCACGCGACCGATCGCTGCCGCGATCCCGAATCCCACGGCCAACACCGCGAGTGCGATCCGCGAGATGGTGAGTGTCGTCGCCCCGATCGGCTGCCCGGACAGCAGTCGCTCCGATCCAAACCTGGTGCTCATCGTGTGGGGGAGTTCGACGGCCCGCTATCTGTGCTATCGTCCAAACGTCTTGGGTATTTTAAATACCCGCGGTGACTCTCACCCGAGAATCGACTCGACGACGGAATCGACGTCGATCAACTCCTCGTCGCCGCTGTCCATGTCACGGACGGTGACGACGCCGTCGTCGAGGTCGTTCTGTCCGACGACGATCACGGTGTCGGCGTTGATTTCGTCGGCGTAGCCGAACTGTCCGCCGACGCTTCGGCCCGCGAGGTCGGTTTCGACGACACAGCCTGCTTCTCGCAGCTCCATCGCAAATCCGAGGGCGGTCTCCCGGACGTCCTCGGACACGGAAAGCACGTACACGTCCGTCGAAAGCGCCTCCGCCGGCCAGTTGCCGGTCTCCTCGAGCAGCCACGCAGTCGTCGAGTAGCCGAATCCGAATCCGACGGCCGGAACTGCCTGATCGCCGAACAGTCCGACGAGGTCGTCGTATCGACCGCCGCCAAACAGCGACCGCAGATCGGTTTCGGTGTCGAACGCCTCGAAGACGAGCCCGGTGTAGTAGTCCAGTCCGCGCACGACCGACACGTCGAGTCTACAGACCTCGGAGACGCCGTAGGTGTCGAGTGCTGCGGCGAGGTCTTCCATTCGCTCGACCGCGGCCTCGGTGCGTTCGTCCGCCGGGACACGTTCTGTGAGTTCCTTGGCCGTCTCGACGATCGGTCCCTCGATGTCGGTCAGTCGGTCGATTTCCTCGGCCGTCTCCCGGTCGACGCCGACGCCGAGAAGCTCCTCCCGGAACGTCTCGGCGTCTAACTTCTCCTTGTCGTCGATGACGTCCATCACACCGGCGACATCTTCGATGTCGAGGGACTCCAGAAGCGCCTCGACGAGTTCTCGGTCGTTCACCCGGAAGACGACGCGATCCTCGACGCCCAGCTTTCGGAAGATCGTTGCGGCCGTGGCGATGATCTCGGCGTCGGCGGCGACGGATTCGACGCCGAAGATGTCGATGTCGGTCTGGAAGAACTCCCGGTCGCGACCGCGCTGGACCTGCTCGTAGCGCCACCGCTTCGAGGTGTCGAACCACTTGATCGGCGTGTTCAGATCCTTCCGTTTTTGTACGAGACGCGCCCGCGTCGGCGTCTGTTCGGGCACCAGCGTCACCGACCGGCCGCCCCGGTCCTCGAAGCTGTACGTCTGCTCCAGAATCTCCTCGCCGGATTTGACTTCGAACAGTTCCGTCCGTTCGAGCGCCGGGACGTCGATTTCCCGAAATCCGAACTCGCGTGCCGTCTCCTCGACCACGTCCATGACCTCGCGGTAGGCGGCCCACTCCGCCGCGTACCGATCGTGGGTGCCTTTCAAACTCGACAGTTCGACCATACGGGCTGTAACATCCGGCCGCTGATAATAGCCGTCGTTTTCGGCCGACGCTGCACCATCTGCCTCGATCGACAGTCTCAGTGTCCGTCCGTCCGAACCGATCCCGATGGCTGAATACGACGGACTGCTCCTCGATCACGACGGCGTCATCGTCACGCTCGTCGACGAATCGGCGCTGTACGAGGCGGCTCGCCGGGCGTTTCTGGATTCGGGCGTCGACCCCAAAGAGGCGGACGTCGAGACGCTCTCGATTCGGGTCTCGCCGTCCGAACTGTCCGATGTCGCCGAGACGTACGACCTCGATCCCGACCAGCTGTGGAAACACCGCGACGACCGGATCGAGACCACGTTGCGGGCCGAGACGACCGCCGGCCGCAAACACCCCTACGGCGACGTCGACGCCCTCGGAGCCGTCTCCGTCCCGATCGGTGTCGTCAGCAACAACCAGACCCGGATCGTCGAGTTCGTCCTCGATCAGTACGGTCTCGCCGACCGCTTCGGGACCATCCGAGCGCGGGAGCCGACCGTCGAGAGCCTCCATCGAAAGAAACCCAACCCGGAGTTTCTCGAAGCCGCGATGGCCGATCTCGGCGTTTCGAACCCGCTGTACGTCGGTGACAGCGAGAGTGACGTCGTCGCGGGAAAACGAGCAGGGCTCGACGTTGCCTTCCTCCGCCGCGACCACAACGCACGGGTCGACCTCGGTGTCGAACCGACCTACGACGTCAGGAGCCTGACCACCGTCGTCGAACTGCTGTGAGCCGCAGCCTCACAGCGTCCCATCTTGCTCCATCTCGCGTAACTCCTCGACACGGGCTTTGATCTCCGTCATCGCCCCCGACTCGCGTTTGTCGTCGACGTGACCGTACATGAGGCCCATCCGGTGGTTCGACCGGAGGTGCTCTTCGTTTCTGTCGAGGAAATCCCAGTACAGCGCGTTGAACGGACAGGCCCGCTCGCCCGTGTCCTTCGTCTTGTAGTAGCGACAGTCGCCGCAGTAGTCGCTCATCTTGTCGATGTAGTTCGCCGAGGAGACGTAGGGTTTACTCGCGAAGACGCCGTGGCCGTAGCTGCCCATCTCGATCACGTTCGGCGTCGTCACCCAGTGGTAGGCGTCGGCGTAGGTGGCGTGAAACCACTCGTTGAGCTGTTTCGGCTCGACGCCCCACAGCGTGGCGAAGTTCGCAAGCACCATGAGCCGCTGGATGTGGTGGGAGTAGCCCCGCGCCTCGACGTCGGAGACGGTCGTCGAGAGACACGCCATGTCGGTGTCGCCGCTCCAGTAGGCATCCGGCAGGTCGGCCGTCGCATCGAGTTGATTCGCCGTCGCAAGCTCCGGCATCGTGTGACGGTAGACGAAGCGCATGAACTCACGCCACCCGAGCAGCTGTCGAATCGCCCCCTCGGCGGAGTTCAACGGCACGTCGTCGCGGTCGTAATACGCCGTCTCGATCGCCCGAATCACCTCCCAGGGGTGTAACAATCCGAGGTTGATGGCCGGACTCAAAAGTGCGTGTGCCATCGTCGGGTCCTCGGTCCGCATCGCGTCCTGATACGGGCCGAACTCCGGCAGTCGTCGTCGACAGAAGTGTTCGAGCCCCTCCAGTGCCTGTTCTCTCGTCACCGGCCAGATGAACGGCTCCGGATCGCCCCAGGTGTCGAACGTCGACTGCACCCACCGGCTTGTCTCCTGCGTCAACTCGTCGTGTTCCGGCCGATACACCGGCGGCGACTCGTACTCCGGCGGCGGAAACTCCCGGTTTTCGTCGTCGTAGTTCCACTCCCCGCCCTCCGGCTCGCCGTCGTCCATCAACACGCCGGTTTCTCGGCGCAGCCAGCGGTAGAACGTCTCGTGTCTGAACGTCTCGCCGTCCCGGTCGTTCGCCCATCGATCGGCCGCCTCCCGGGTCGTGACGAACAGTTCGTTTCCGACCACGTCGAGCGCTCCGCCGGCCGCCTCGACGAGCGACCGCAGTGACTCGCCGCTTCGGTGACTCGGCGAGCGCATGACGACCAGTTCGTCGTCGGGATACGCGGCGAAGTACTGCTGTAATCCGGCGGCGAAGCTCTCCGCTTTGATGTACTCGACGTCGTAGCCGTCGGATTCGAGTCGGTCGCGGAACTGCCGCATGCCGGCGAAAACGAGCGTCAACTTGTCGTGGTGATACGGCTTCCGACGGGCGAAGTCGTGGGCTTCGATGAGCAGCACGCGGCTGCCATCCGGCGCGCGGCGGAGCGGTCCAGCCTCCGGGTGGAGGTGTGTGCCGAGGAGCCACGGGGTCCGATTCGGATCCGAGAGGTCGTAGGACGGCGCGTCGCCGACGACTGGATTCACACACATGCTTCGGTCGACGCATCAAAAAACCTGCTGCCTCCCGTTGTTTCGACGGCCGACACGTTCGGATGCGAGTCCCCGGGGCGACGGCACCGACCGGCGGGTCGTTGCCGCGCCCCCCTCGACAGCCGGCGGATCAGGTCAGGCTGTCGATGAACTCGCTTTCGGAGGGGTTTTTGATCCGTCGTCCGGTCTCCCTCGCCGTCGCCTCGCCATCGTAGTACACGAAGTCGCCGTCGTACACAGCCAGGATGGGCCCGCTCTGGAGGTATCCGATCTCTCGTCGCGCCGTCGTCTCGACCGGGACGTACGCCGTGTCGGCGACGGTGTCGAACTCGGCATACGCCGCCGCCAGATCGTCCCGATGGACGCCGACGAGCATGTGTTCGGGCATGAACACCATCGCCGTCCGGTACTCGAAGGGGGGTTGTGAGAGGAGCCCCGCGAGCAGATACGTCAGGTCCTTGCAGTCTCCGACGCCCTCGACGAGCGTCTCCTCGATCGTTCTGTGATACTCCGGAAGACCCGTCGATACGCTGTCGACCTCGTATTCGAACGACTGAACGAAGCCGACGACCTGTCGGAATCGGGCCGCGTCGTCGACCGTCACGTCGCCGCCACAGACCGGCCGTGCGGCCTTCAGCCTGATTCCGATCTGACGCGCGCGGTCGCTGGAGCGAGCCGTCTCGAAGGCGTTGAAGTATCCCTCTGTTCGGTCGACGGCAGCGACGTAGTCGTCGTGATCGACGCTGTAGCTCACCTCCCAGCAGTTCCGCGCCGGATCGATCCACTCGTACGACAACAGATACGTCTCGCCGGTGACGTTCCGATACCCGTTTGCCAGCCGCTTCGAGGGGAGTTCGTCGGTGCTGCCGTCCTCGAGCGTACCGACATAAAAGGAGGTGATGTTACCCAGTTCCTCGAAGATGCTGTAGTTTCCGAGAATAACGCCTCCGGCCGCACCTCCGACACCCGCCTTTTTGAGCAGTGCCCGTCGTTTCATTCCCGTTTCACCAGAGAATCTTCTATCTGGTTTGTGGTGTGCTCACAATTAAACCTGTTGTCGGGGAGTTAAACACATATAGCTTCGACCCCTCGGCTGTACCGAGATGGCCCTCCCCGTTATCGTCGGATTCCTGCAAAACCCCCTCGGGTTACTGGGCCTTGCGGCGTTGATTCCGCTCGTCGTTCTGTATCTCGTTCGTCCCGATCCGCGGCGCTACGACATCCCGACGATCGAGTTTCTGACCGAAGGCGACGGAAACAGCACGCAGAAACGAATTCGGGATCGACTCCGGATCTCGACGCTGCTGCTGTTGCAGATTCTCGTCCTCGTGTCGATTCCGCTCGCCATGGCTGGTCCACAACTGCCCGTCCCCGGTGGGACGCCGTCTGACACCGTGGTCGTCGTCGACACCAGTGCGAGCATGGCGACGGAAACCGAGGATGGTGAAACGCGACTCACCGAGGCCGTCGCCGAGGCGACGGCGGTCGCCGGCGACGATTCGACGGTCGTCACCTCGGCCCCGGAGCCACGGGTCAGGGTCGCCGCGGGTGACGGAAACCCGACCGCGGCACTCGAACGACTGTCGGTGACCGAAACCGACGGTGACCTGCGTCGGGCGATCACCGTCGCGACGGAGGGACGCGAGGATCCGACGCAGATCGTCGTCGTCAGCGACTTCGTCGACGCCTCCGACTGGGCGACGGCCGTCGAGAGTGCACGTGCCGCCGGCCACGACGTCGACCTGCGACAGATCGACGGCGGTGGCGACGACAACGTCGGCATCGTCGACCTGTCGACCCGCGGAACGACCGTGACGGCAACCGTAGCAAACGGCGGCGAGACGAACCAACAGCGGACGGTGACTCTCGGGAACCAATCGGAGACGGTCGAACTCGCCCCGGGCGACGTGGCGGACGTTCGGTTCAGCATTCCCGACGGCGGCGGCGAGATTCGGCTCACACCTGCTGACTCCTTCCCGCTCGACGACGTAGCGTACGTTTCGACGCCGACGGACGGTGAGACGAGCGTACTCGTCGTGACGAACGACGAAAACGCCTTTTTGACGACCGCACTCGGCGTGATGGACGATGTCCGTGTCGACGTGGCGGCACCACCGGTCAGCGATCCGAGCGGATACGACGTCGTCGTCTTCAGCAACGTCGATCCGGATCGGCTTCTGGACGGTACCGTCGCCGAAGCGCGATCGACCGCCGAAGACGGCGGCGGCGTCATCGTCCAGAGTCAGCCGGAGTTGACCGACCCCAACTACGGCGACCTTGCGCTCATCGATCCCGACGAACTCGGCGCGGAGACGAACGTCCGAACGACACAGTCACACCCGATCGTCGACGGGATCGACTTCGTCTCCGCCCGGTCGTACGTCGCCGGCGAACTCGAACGCGGTGAAACGCTCGCCGAAGCCGACGACGGCAGTCCGATGATCGCCGCCGCCGAGACGGGTGACGGACAGATGATCTACTATGGGTACATCGAGGACGACTCCGATTTCAACCTCAACCACCAGTATCCCATCTTCTGGCGGCAGGCAATCCTGTACGCCGACGGACGGGTGACGCTCGAGGAGTTGAACCACGAAACCGGTGACACGATCGACTTCGAGTCCCCGACGACGGTGGAGACGCCGGCCGGTGCGATCGAACGCGACGTATCGACGTTGCAGGCGACGGAGACCGGGTTCTACGAGACGAGCGAGGAGCGACACGCCGTCAGCCTCCGCTCGCCGACCGAATCCGCAACCGCGGCGGAGCCGGTCGCGGAGGCGACCGAAGTGGCCGAAAGCGGATCGACGCCGGTGTCGCTCGCCCCGTGGCTTGCGCTTGCCGCGGTGGTTGTTTCACTTCTTGAACTCGGCTACATCAAGCGACGGGGTGAACTCTGAGCATGTCCGAGACCGCCTTCGAACCCATCTCGGCTGTCGGACGGCTGTCGGCCGAAGTTCCCGGTATCGATCCGGCTTCGGCGATCGAAGTTGCCGTTCTGATCGGCTTCCTCGGTCCGTTCGACTCGATCGGCTTCGAGCGTCCGCTGTTCCTCCTCGTCGTTCCGGTCGCCGTCGTCGTCACTGCCTTCCTGTTCCTCTACGACGTCGGTCCCGCCGCACCGGAGCGGCGGGATCGGTATCTGTTCTTCGGGTCACGGCTGCTCGTCGTCCTGCTCCTCGTCACGGCGGCCGCCGGACCGTATCTTGTCGACGTGCGAGAAACGACGGGTGAACCGGAGGTGCACCTCCTCGTCGACGACTCCGACAGCATGGATGTCTACGACGTCGAGGCCGATCGGCTGGCCGAATCGATCGAATCCGAGGGCGTCCCCGTCAGAACGACGACGATCGCGTCCGACGACGGCTCGCCGCTCGGAGACGGCGTTCTTCGGAGCCTCGAACGCGAATCACACGTCGTGTTGGTGTCCGACGGACAGGTGACCGAAGGACGTAGTCTCGGGGCCGCAGCAGACGTCGCCTACGAACAGAACGCGACGATCAGCGCGATCGAACTGCGAGCGGACCGCCCCGAACGGGTCGTTTCGGTCGACGCGCCGGAGACGACGATCGCCGGCGTCGAGGAACAGCTTCTCGTCTCCGTCGATGGCGTCGGTGACACGGTTGCCGAGGTGCGCGTCACCGTCGGCACCGAGGTTTCCGACGATCGGTCGACGATGGCCGACGGCGAGGAAATCCACAGCGAGACGCTTTCGGAGACCGACGAGATCGAGATCGATCACACCTTCGAGGAGCCGGGAGAGTACCTGATCGAAGCCGAGATCGATTCCGGCGGTGGATTCGAAGCGAACCACGAGTTTCGGCGCGTCGTCCGGGTCGTCGAACCGCCGGAGGTGCTGTACGTCTCCCGCGTCGATTACCCACTCGAATCCTACCTCGGGGAACTGTACGACGTGACACGCGCCGAGTCGGTGCCGGATCGCGAGGCGCTCGAAGCGTACCATGCGGTCGTCGTTCAGGACCTCGCCGCCGGCGACATCGGCGACGTGGGTGCGTTGCAGTCGTTCGCGGCCGACGGCAACGGCGTCGTCGTCGTCGGCGGTGACAACTCATACGAGCGCGGCGGATACGACGAATCTCCGATCGGGACCATGCTTCCGGTTCGGTTCGAGGACACGATCGGCGGGGACGATGTCGTCCTCGTCGTCGACGTCTCCGGAAGTGCCGAAGAGGAGATGCCGCAGGTTCGCGGCCTCTCACTCGACGTCCTCGATCAGATCAGCGACGACAGCCGTCTCGGGGTCGTCGCCTTCGACACCCAGGCGCAGGTGCTGTCGGAACTCAGGCCCGTCGGTGAGGAGCGCGCCGAACTCGAAGAGACGATCCGACGGATGCAGGCCGGCGGGGGGACCGAGATCGAATCCGGGCTGATCGCCGGCGGCGAGATGCTCGAAGACGGCGGCGAGATCATCCTGATAAGCGACGGCGTCGACGATCCCGCGGAGCCGATCGCGGCCGCAGAGCAGCTCGCAGCCGACGACATCCGCGTCACCGGCGTCGGCTTCGGCTGGTGGCGGGACGACGACCTCATGACGACCATCGCACAGACGACCGGCGGGACGTATCTCACGCCCGACGAAACACAGCGACTGCAGTTGCTCTTCGACGACGACCCCGACGCGCCCGACGCCGACTCGCTCGTCGTCGTCGACGGTACCCACTTCGTCACCCGTGGCGTCGAGACCGAGGCCGATCCGGCGGCCACGAACGACGTTTCCCCTCGCAATGGGGCCAGGCTGCTCGTCACGACGAGCGACGGCGATCCGGCGGTGACAAGTTGGCGGTTCGGCCTCGGCCGCGTCGCATCCATCACCACCTACGACGACGACGGCAGCATCGGGAGCCTCCTGACCGGCCCGGATGCAGAACTCACGACGCGAACGACGAACTGGGCGATCGGCGACCCACAGCGCAAGGAGACGAACGTCACCGAGGTCGAGGACACACACCGCGAAACGGAGACGACGGTCGTTCACCGGGGTGAGACGCGACCGGAATCCGATGCCGTTCGGTTCACCCGGGTCGACGAGAATCGGTTCGAGGCGACCGTCTCCGGCGACCGGGTCGGGTACCACGAGATTCTCGACGCCACGTACGCGGTGAACTACCACCGGGAGTACGCCGAAATCGGCCAATCCCCGGCGGTCGAGGCGGCGGTCGAACAGACGGGTGGGCAACTGTTCCGTCCCGAGGAGACGGCGTCGATCGCACAGTTCACCCGGGCGACGGCCACCCGAGAGCGCGTGATCCAGGACCCACTCACGACGCCGCTTCTGGTCGCCGGATTGCTCGTGTACCTGGGGGACGTGATCGTCCGCCGACTGCGGGAGATATATGATCTCAGAGGAGTGATACCACGATGATGGGTCATCCAGCCACCGTGGCGATCGAACGCCTCGGGTTTCAGAAAGCGGCATCCATGGAGGGGAAGCCGTGACCGAGACCACGTCCGCCGACTCCGAGACGGCTCCACGGGAGGAGATGCTTCGAGCGATCGAGGAGGTTCGGCGTGAGAGTCTCAAGGCCGCCGGCTTCCACGCTGCTCTCGATGCGTTGCTCGTGTTCGTCGCTGCAACGCTTCTGTTCTCGCTCTTTACGGCCCCGTCTCCGACGATGTTTCACGTCTCGCTTTCGGATCCAGTTCGTGCGGGCTTCGACGCCGTTGGGATCGCTCTTCCCGAACTCGTCGCGGTGTCGGCCACCGGATTCGTGCTGGCCATCGCCGCGGTCGGCTGGTTTTTCGCCGACGCGGTGATCCGGTATTCGACCCTCGGTGTCGAACGGTTCGAAGCCGACAACCCGGCCGTCGAGGAGGCGCTTCGCACAGCCCGGGACACGGCCGACACCGGAGCGGACGATCCGGTCGCAACCGAACTCTACCGCGACGTACTCGACCGATTGCAGGACACCTCCAGCCGCGGTCTGGTGGATCGACGACAGGTACTGGCCGTCGTGGGTCTGCTCGTCGTCGCCGTTGGCTTCAGTGTCGGCGCGGCGGGTGCAGGACTGTTCACCGCCGGAGAGACGATCGAGGAGTCCTCGGGTTCGGGTCTCGGCCAGCAGTCCGGTGCCGGACCCGGCCTCGGCGGTGAGACAGCAGGCGAGACGGGGAGCAACGATCTTCTGGGTGAGGAAGGCGAAGTCGAGCGCGGAACCGAAGATCAGGCGATCAGACTCGACGGCGACGGAACCGGCGACGGGACCGGCGGGGTCGAGTACTCCGGTGGGTCCTTCGACACCGAAACGGGTGACGTCGAGGCGACACACGCCGAATTCTCCGGCGAGGACCGTCCGGAAAACGCCGAACTCGTCAGGGAGTACAACGAGGCGATCCGCGAATCAACGGAGGAGACAGACAGTGAGTGACACAGAGGACACGGCCGTGGAGTCGGATCTAGACGTCGAGACTGCGGCGCGTCAGATCGGATCCGTCGAGGAACAGATCGCCACCCGGATCGTCGGACAGGATCGGGTCGTCAGACAGCTGCTCGTCTGTCTGCTCACAGACGGCAACGCGCTGCTCGAGGGAACCCCGGGTCTCGGCAAGACGCTCCTGATCCGGACGCTCGCGGAGACGATCGATCTGTCCTTTTCGCGGATCCAGAACACGCCGGACCTGATGCCGTCGGACATCACCGGAACCGAGGTCATCCAGGAGATCGACGGCGACCGCGTCTTCGTCTTCGAGGAAGGGCCGGTGTTCGCAAACGTCGTCCTCGCAGACGAGATCAACCGAGCGACGCCGAAGACGCAGGCCGCGCTGCTGGAGGCGATGGAGGAACGGCAGGTGACGGCCGGCGGCGAGACGCGGCCGCTGCCGGAGCCGTTTTTCGTCCTCGCCACCCAGAACCCGATCGATCAGGAGGGAACCTATCCGCTGCCCGAGGCCCAGCGGGACCGATTCACGATGAAGATCACGATCCAGCCGCCGACCTTCGACGACGAACTCGCCATCGTCGATCGCTACACCGGGACGATCGAGTCGGCGCCGCCGGTCGAGACGGTGTTGAGCGGCGACGAACTCCGGTCGATACAGCAGCTCGTCCGACAGGTGCCGATCGCCGACGACGTTCGGGAGCGCGCGGTTCGACTCGTCGCCGACACCCGGGAGCACGAACAGCTCGAATACGGAGCCAGCCCTCGGGCGAGTATGGCACTCGTCGTCGGAGCGAAGGCCCACGCCCTCCTCGAAGGCCGGGCGTACGTCAGTGAGGCGGATCTGGAGGCGATCGCAAAGCCGGTGTTGCGTCACCGTATCGTCGTCGGGTTCGGAGCCGAACGCGAGGGGACGACGCCGGACGACGTGATCGAGACACTGTTGCGATGACGATCGATCCCGACTTTCTTCAGGAGCTCGATCGATTCGACGCCGCACTCGACAACCGGGCGACGGCGTTGGAACGCGGCGAACAGCAGACGAAAGAACTCGGTGAGGGGCTCGTCTTCAGCGATCACCGTCGGTATGCTCCCGGTGACGACACCCGGTTGATCGACTGGAACGTCTACTCCCGCACCGACGAACTGTACATCCGACAGTTCGAGGCCGAGCGAAACCTCACGGTGCACGTGCTTCTCGACGGGAGCGAGTCGATGGGCTTTGCCGACCGGGCCAAGTTCGAGCGGGCCGCAAAGATCGGACTCGGCTACTGTCATCTGTTCCTCAGAGAACACAACACGTTCCGCTTTGCGACGTTTGCGGAGACGTACGACCGCCTCGACTCCGGCGCCTCGACGGCCGGCGAGTTGCTCGCCGTGATCGATCGGTTGAACGAGACCGAAACCGTCGGTGGAACCGACGTCACGGCAGCGATCTCCGCGTACGCCGAGACGATCGACTCGCGGTCGCTCGTGGTGATCGGAAGCGACCTGCTCGTCGATCCGGACGCATTCGCCGCCGCACTCGAATCGCTTGCTGGCCACGAGGTCGTCGTCGTTCAGACCGTCACGCCGGAGGAGGTGTCCCCGCCGGTCGACGGCGAGACCATCTTCGAGGGACTTGAGACGACCGCGCGGCTGCGGACGTACTTCAGCCCCCGGCGCAAGCGACGTTACCAGGAGCGACTCGAAGACCACTGCGAGCAGATCGAACTCGTCACAGAGAAACAGGGCGGAACGTACGTCCGCGTCGAAACCGACGAGACCTTCTTCGATTCCTTCAGCCGTGCGTGGATCGGGTGACGGTGTCGAGCGTCACTCCCTGACGAACTGATACGTCTTGTCGTCGCCCTCGACGGGTGCGATGTCGACGTATCCGTGGTCCGTGATCTCCTCGGGAAGTCCTCGCGTCGAGGCGTACGCCGAGGCAATCTCCATGACCTCACGCACCTCGATGTCGAGTTGATCGGTTGCCGCTTCGAGGTCGGCCTTGTCGAACCGGATCGGTTCCGTGGTGTCTGCGCCGGCTTCGAGTTTGTTTTCGAACACGCGGACGAGTGTCGCTGGATACTTTCGCATTGCCTGCCGATACAGGGACGGCCGAAATAAATGTATGTATTATCTATGTAGAATTCGGGGACGGTCGATCGTCGGCTCGATCGGCGTCTCGGGCATCACTCGACGGCGAGACCGCTCTCTCCGGCTCCGCCTTCTTTCCCGCCGCCGGGTTCGACCGCCTCCATCGCGGTCTCGAAGTGGTCGGCGGTGAGCACGATGTCCGTCGGAGAGCCGCCCTCCTCGACGAACTGGCGGACGGCGGCGGCGGCAGCCTCTCGACAGACAGCCTCGATGTCGGCGCCGACGAAGCCGTCGGTGCGGGCGGCGAGGTC
>JARWGK010000095.1:0-6685 GCA_040409725.1 Natronomonas sp. | reverse complement strand
GTCTCTTCGCCGTAGACCCCGTAGATCATCAACACGAGTGCGACGATCCCGACCGCAAACAACACCAGTGCAGCGAGTGAGGCTCCGAAGGTCAGTGTGTCCGGGTTGGCTCCGACATCCTGGCGTGCGACGCCGAATGCGGCGAGCAACCCGCCGACAACGAGCGCCCCGACGCCGGTTCGTCCGTACTGAGTAGCCGTCATTGTCAGCGTCTCCTCACCCGAGCGTTAATACGATTGTGCATTGCTGTCGCCGTCTGCTCGTCTCCGGCGTATACGGCTTCGGTACCGCTGCCGCCGAGTCTCTTCCGATCGCTCCAGCGTTTCATCGTCTCGGATCGACGACGACGTTGTACAGGTCCTCGCTGGCCGCGATCCGTTCGAGGTTCTCCTCGACGATTTCCGCGATGTCCGTGTAATAACTTCGGACGGTTGCAGCGACGTGTGGCGTGACGATCACGTCGTCTCGTTCCCACAGGGGTGACGAATCCGGCAACGGCTCCGATTCGAAGACGTCCAGTGCGGCTCCGGCAATTTCACCCGCCTCGAGTGCCTCGATCAGCGCCGACTCGTCGACGACCGGTCCTCTGGCGACGTTTATCAGATAGGCGTCCTCGGCCATCGCCTCGAAGACCTCGCCGTCGATCAGCCCGCGAGTTTCCTCGTTCAGCGGAACGGCGGCGACGACGAACCGTGCCCCATCGACCGCCGCCTTCAGTTCCGACGGTGGGAACACGGTCTCCACCGGCCCGACCGACTCCGCCGTTCGTCTGACGCCCCCGACCGACATTCCGAGCGCGTCGGCACGCGTCGCCACCCCCATCCCGAGCGTTCCCAGCCCGACCACACAGACCGCTTCGCCGGTTATCTCGAAGGGGCGATCCCACTCCGGCCGCTCCCACCGCTTCGCTTCGGCGTTTCTGATGTACCCGTGGAGGTCCCGTGCCAGTGCGATCATGTACGCCGTCACCATCTCACCGACGCTGTCGCCGTGGATTCCGGTGCTGTTCGTCAGCACAACACCTTCGTCCTCGAACTCGTCGAACGGAAATCGATCGACGCCGGCCTGAATCGAGTGAACCCACTCCGCCGACAGGAGCGAAGGTCCGTACGTGAACGTGACGATGGCGTCACAGTCCGATAGCTCCTCGCCGACGACGATTTCCGGCCCGAGTCCGGACAGTTCCGCTGCCAGCTCCTCGGCCGGAAACACCGCTTCGACGGAGTCGTGGATCCCGAGACGCTCTACGTTCATACTGTGAGCCGTCCCGGGTGACGCGTATGAATGTTGCTGTTTCGACGGTCCGGTTGTGCCGACCGGCATCCCGTTTGCTCCGTCGGTAGCCGCCGTTTCGGGACGATTCACATCTCATCCTTCCGGATACGGTACGTACATTTTTTACTGTAGAAAATGTACGGCGGCAAAAGGTACCATGGGTGGTGGTTTCGGTAGCCCGGGAGATTCGGGGGGCATCGGACGCGACGAGCCTGTACTCGACGAGACGACACTACGGCAGATCTACGACTCGGTCAACGACGCGATCTTCGTCCACGACGCAGCCTCCGGTGCGATCGTCGACGTCAACGAGACAATGTGTGAGATGTACGGCTACTCCAAGGCGGATGCGAGGGAACTGTCGATCGGAGACCTGAGCGCCGGTGAGCCGCCGTACACACAGGAAACTGCTCTGAAGCACATCCAGAAGGCCCGAGACGGAGAGCCACAGGTGTTCGACTGGCGGGCGAAACACAGGGACGGATCGCTCTTCTGGGTCGAGGTCAGCATGCGACGGACGACCGTCGACGACCGCACGCTCGTCATCGTCATCGTCCGCGACATCACCGATCGAAAGGAACGGGAGGCCGAACTAAGTCGCCGCAACGAACGACTGGAGGAGTTTGCGAGCGTCATCTCACACGACCTCCGGAATCCACTCCGCGTCGCATCGGGGCGAGTCGAACTGGCGAGCGCGGAGTGTGACAGCGACCACCTCGATGTCGTGCGAAAATCTCACGATCGAATGGAGGCACTGATCGACGACCTGCTGGCCCTGGCCCGACAGGGAACGACCGAAACGGAGCCCGAATTCGTCGACATCGAAACCGTCGTCGACGACTGCTGGGCGACGGTCGAGACGGCGGCGGCACGGCTCACGACGGACGTCGACCGGACCGTATCGGCCGACTCGACCCGTCTGAAACAGCTGTTCGAGAACCTCATCGCAAACAGCGTCGAACACGCCGGCGATACCGTCGAGATCCGGGTCGGAGAACTCGACGACGGCTTCTACGTCGAGGACGACGGTCCCGGCATCCCCGAGGACGCACGGGCCGACGTCTTCACCCCCGGCTACTCGACGGACTCCGAGGGGACCGGCCTCGGCCTCACGATCGTGCGGGACGTCGCAGACGAACACGGCTGGGCGGTTCGGATCACCGACGGCGACACAGGCGGTGCACGCTTCGAGATCACCGGCGTCGAATTCCGGGAGTGACCCTTTTTCCCCGACAGCTTCAGGTCCGATCGGACCGTATCAGCGCGTATGACGACCACAGACCCCCACGCCGAGGAGGACCGAGCGACGATCACGGCCGGACGAAACTTCGAACAGGAGTACCGACTCGACGCCGCAGAGGCCGGTGAGTTTCTGATCGCCGTCGGCGAACAGCTACGGGACGACGAGGAACTCACGCTCACCGACGACGAGTGGGAACTTCCCTTCGCCTTCGGCGAACCGGTCGCCCTCGAGATCGATTTCGACGGCGTCGATCAGCCCGAACTCGAGATCGAACTCGACATCCCCGGACGGACCGACGAGAAGGCGCCGAACGTCGGAGTCGAGTCGCGGAATCGCCTCCGGCCTCACTCCTCCCCTTCGCCGGCGAGTATTCCGTCGATATCGACGTACTCACGGAGCAACGTCACCATGAGGCCGACCGTTTCCTCGTCCTGTGTTTGTCCGCCCTGAATCACCGCCTCGGTGCGTTCGACCGTCGTGAGGGTGTCGGTGTCGACGGCAAGCACCGACAGACCGGCTTCGGCGGCCTCGCCGAGGATCGCCGGGCTGGGTCGATGACCGCCGGTCACGACGAGACAGGTGACGCCGGGTGCTTCGATCGCGGCACGCTGGACGTCCGCCCGATCGCCACCGGTGATAACCGCCGCGTTGCGCGACCGTCTGAACACGCGCAGGGCCTCCTCGCCACCCATCGCGCCGATGTGGAAGCGCTCGACGAGCGGATCGGTCTCGGGATCACACAGCAGCTCACCGCCGAGTTCCGACGCCAGTTCCGACACCGGCACACCGGCCAACTCCCGCTCCTCCGGAAGCGCCCCGACGACGGGCACGCCCCGTGATTCGAGAAACGGGATGACGTCCTGCTGCAGCGATTCGAGTTGGGTGTCGGAAACGCGGTTGAACAGCACGCCGACGAGGCGATCGCCGAAGGCGTCGGCGGCGGTGAGCACGGCGTCGAGCTGTGTCAGTCCGTCGTAGGTGACGACCAGAAGCACCGACGCATCGAGAAGCGACGCGAGATCGGGATCCGCAAGCCCGACGATCTCGCCGGTCGTGTAGCGAGTTCCCTCGACAAACATCCGATCCGTGTCGGCGGCGAGGCCGTCGAACTCCTTGCGGACCTGCTTGCGGAGGGTCTCTCGGTCCTCCTGTCCCCGAACCGCACCTTCCAGAAACATCGACGAGTAGACGATCGGCTCCATCTCCTCGATCGCTGCGTCGATCCCGAGGAGGTCCTGTGCGAGAACCGGATCCCGGTCGAGAACCTTCCCGACCTGACTTCGCAGCCGCGTCCCCTTCGGCTTCATATACCCGACCGTCCGGCCGTCGTCGGCCGCGATTTGGGCGAGTGCGAGCGTCACGGCTGTTTTCCCGGTGCTGTCCTCGAGGGCGCTGACGAGTAGTGTGTCGGTCATCGTTTGGTCTCCGTATCGGTGGCTTCGGTCGTATCCGTGGCCGTGGCGTCTGTCCCCTCTGCTTGCTTTCGGGGCGTAGATTCTCCCGTCTCCGTCGCCTCGGTGGCATCGTCGATCGCCGCCGCATCCGTCGGCAGTTCCTCCGGATCGACTGTCAGTCGAATGTCGATCGCGGTCACGCCATCGGCGGTCGCGACGAGCGGATTGACGTCCAACTCGAGGATCGCCGGAAAGTCGGTGACGAGCTGTGAGAGGCGACCCAGCGATTCGACGATGCCGTCGATGTCGACCGGGTCTCGACCCCTGGCTCCGTGCAGGATCGGCGCCGTTCGGATCTCCTCTGTCATCCGACGGGCCTCCTGCTTCGAGATCGGTGCGACCCGGACCGCCGTGTCCTCGAGTATCTCGACGAAGATCCCGCCTAGCCCGAACAACAGGAGTGGGCCAAACTGCGGATCTCGGGTCGACCCGAGGATCGTTTCGACTCCGGCGTCGATGTCGACGCTCTCCTGAATCTGAACACCGATCACGCGCGCGTCGGGCTGGTAGTTGTGGGCCCGCGTCAGGAGGTCCTCGTAGGCGTCTTCGACCGCCGGCTCGGAGACGCCCAACTTCACCCCGCCGATATCGGATTTGTGCAGGATATCCGGCGAGACGATCTTCATCACCACGTCGCCGTCGAGTTCGGCCGCGACTTCCTGCGCCCGGTCGGCGGAGTCGACGATCTCTCCATCGGGCGTCTCGATTCCGTACGCATCGAGCAGTTCCATCGCCTCGACCCCGAGTCTGTTGTCCTCACGCCGCCGCACCTGCCGAAGCACTTCGAGGGCACGGGATCTGTCGACGTCGTATCGGGTCGGTTCGCCGTACTCCCGATCCGCGATCTGCCGATACCGGAGCAGTGCGTCCAGACTGTCGACGGCGTCCGAGGGATCGAAGTAACACGGAACCCCCGCGGATCGCAGTCGGCGCTTCGGCTCGCGGGTGCGATCCCCGCCCATGAAACACGTCACGACCGGGAGATCGGTCGCCTCGGCCACCTCGAGTATCGCGTCGGTGAGGTTCTCGTAGGACAGCACCGCCGTCGGGGCCGCAAGCACGAACAGCATGCCGACGCTTTCGTCGCCGGCGGCAATCTCCGCTGCCGTCCCGAGTCGCTCGGCGTCGGCGTCTCCGATCGCGTCGACGGGATTGTGCACGTTCGCCTCCCCCGGCATCGCCGTCTGGAGCTTCTCGACCGTCTCCGTGCCGAACGACGCCATCTCAAGCGCCGAATCGCCGATCGCATCGGTCGCCATCACGCCCGGCCCCCCCGCGTTCGTGATGACGGCGACGCCGTCGGTCGAGGGTATCGGCTGGGTTGCGAGGATCTCCGCGGTGTCGAAAAGCCCCTGTGCAGAGGTCGCCCGGAGGACGCCGGCCTGCCGTAGCCCCGCCTCGTAGGCCTGTTCGGAGCCGGCGATCGTCCCCGTGTGGGAGGAGGCTGCCTTGGCTCCCGCGTCGGTCCGACCGGATTTGATGACGACGATTGGCGTCTCCGGGACGACCGTTCGAGCCAGATCGATGAACGAGCGGCCGTCGTCGATCCCTTCGAGATACCCGACGATCACGTCCGTTTCGTCGTCGTCACCCCAGTGTTCGATCAGGTCGATCTCGTCCAGAACGGCCTTGTTACCGAGTGAAACGACGTCGTTGAACCCGATTCCCTGATCGGTCGCCCAGTCGAGGACAGCCGTAATGAACGCGCCCGACTGACTCATAAATGAGAGTCGTCCGGAGAGGGGAATATCGGGACCGAAGGTGGCGTTCAGCCCCGATCGTGTCGAGATGACGCCGAGACTGTTCGGTCCGACCACGTTCAGGTCGTACGTCGCCGTGAGTTCACGGAGGCGCTGCTCGCGGCGTGCTCCCTTCGGTCCGGTTTCGCTGAACCCGGCGGTGATCACGACGACGTTCGACACGCCGTGGATGCCACACGCCTCGATCGCCTCGAGGGCTGCCTCCGGCGGCACGACGACGACGGCCAGATCCGCATCCGCGTCGGCGATCGAATCCACGCAGTCGATCTCGAACGCCGTCTCGTAGTTGGGATTGACCGGGATCACCGTCCCGTCGAAGCTCTCGAGGAGGTTTTCCGTCACGGCGCGTCCGACCGACCCCTCTCGGGGCGTCGATCCGATCACGGCGACGCGGGAGGGCGAAAACAGCGGGGAGAGTGAATCCATCGTCTGACCCTTGGACAAATTCAGGGTTAAGTTCGGTGGTCGGGTCGATCGAACTCGAGTGTGATCGTGTTGCCACACCCCTCCTGTGTGAAGTCGATCGTTCCACCCGAGACGCCGACGGCCAGATACACCAGCCACAGTCCCATCCCGGTTCCGTGATACACCTCGGACAGTTCCCGTTCCCCCGTCAGCGTCCGGAACTCGTGTTCCGGGATCGGTGGTCCATTGTCACAGATCCTGACCGTCACGCCCGCGTCGTCCTCGGTGACGGTGATTTCCACCGTCGGATCGCCCTCGGTGTTGTGGGTCAACGCGTTGTCCAGCAACTCGACGAACGCACACCTGATCTGTGATACGGCGCGGATACTGCAGTCACCGACGCAGTCGGTTTCGATCGCCGCCGTCGAATACTCCGTCCGTGCACCCTCGACGATCGAGGTGAGCATCGCCTCGAGATCGATCACCTGTCTGTCCGGCGGATCGACGAGAAGTCCGACGACCGCCCGTTGCTTTTCGGCGGTCGTCAG
>JARWGK010000094.1:0-29412 GCA_040409725.1 Natronomonas sp. | reverse complement strand
TCACTCGATGTATCCGAGCGTGTCCTCGATTCGGCCGAGTTCCGGACCTGTCGTGTCCTCGCCGACGATGTACCCGTTCGTGTTCGCCACGAGGCCGGAGCCGACGAGTGGACCACCGTAGTTGATCGTCCCGATGTCGGCGTAGACGTCGAACAGCTCTTCGAGTCGATCGAGCTCCGAATCGGTTGTCTTCGGGTGACACAGGACGCCGTCGTCGGTCACCGCCGCCGCGGTCCCGACCGTCCGGACGCCGGCGATTGCGCCCCGTTCGACGGGGACGTCGAGTGTCTCACGAACGGTCACCACGGCATCACGCGAGAGGTCGGGATGGACGTAGGCACCGTTGTCGTTTGCGAGAATGATGTTCCCTGCGGCGGTCATCTTTCCGGGGAGGGAAACGACGGGGACGCCAGCGGCGGCAGCGATTCGCTCGCGCTCTCGATCCGTTGCGTTGCCACTCACGATCAGGCCGTTTTCGTTACCGACGGTGAGCGCGCCGACGGTACCGGAGCCGGCGACGGTCGTCGACACCGCGTCGACGCCGAGTTCGTCACTGAAGGCCTCGGCCGTGTCTTCGTCCAGACCCGGTCGAACGATCAGACAGCTGTCGGTCGCCCGGGCGAAGATTCCGACGTACGCGGAGCCGGAAAGTGCCGCACGGAGCACGTCAGGCGGTCTCTGCTTCGACGACGGCTTCGCCGCTTTCCTCGAAGCGGGCGGCCCGGACCCGAAGCTTCGACGGCGGCTTCGACCGACCCTGCTCCCAGACCGTTTCGTTGATCGATGGGTCGAGTCGAACCGCGTCTTCCTCGACGTTGAAATGCTGGGCGAGGTGTGAGCGGACGAGGCTCATCGCCTTGTCGGCGCGTTCGCCTTTCGCCTCTGCCTTTGCATCCCGCAGCGGAACCGTCATGACGCGCTCGTCGAATTCGGCGCTCATTCGTCGGTGTCACTCCGCCGCCAGTTGCGACGTTTGTGGTTCTGGAGCGTGTCGCGGTCGGTCTTCATGATGACCCACGCCGGGACCCGACTGTTCTGTCGTTCGAGCTTCGAGAGACGCTTCTTTTTCGCCTTCGATTTCTTGCCCATAGTGTAGTCTGATACCTCCGCGCTGCTTAAATTCTTGTTCCTTTGTGCGCTCGTCCGTCCCTCACCGGCGCCGATCGATCGATGCGTCTTCGAGCCGAATCTCTGCCACCGTCTCGTAGACCGGTCCGTCGTCGGTGAGCGTGCTCTCGATCAGTCGCAGCGATTCGATTTCCGTCGTGGCGGCCGACGTCGAGGACTCCAGATACTCCTGTACGCGCTCCTTTCGTCCGGCGTGGTTCATCCGCGCGAGGGTGACGTGTGGGGTGTAGTCGTGGCGTTCGGCGTCGTAGCCGATGGCGGTCGTCTCGGCTTCGATCGCCTCGTGCAGTCGCCGCAACCGTCCGGATCCGGCTTCGACGCCGAGGTAGACGACGGTGATGTACTCCGGCGACGGGAACGCACCCAGACCGGACATCCCGAGTTCGAATGAGTCGACGGCCGCGGTCTCGACACCGTCCCGGAGTGCATCGAGGAGCGAATCGAGGTCGTGGCCTCCCTCGGGGCCGTCACCGAGGAACTTCACCGTGACGTGTGCCTGCTTCGGATCGGTCGGGTTCAGTCCGGACAGCCCCCGGAGTGGCTCCTGGATGTCGGCGATTGCCTCGGCACACCCGGAGACGTCGACGGCTGTGAAGAGCCGCATATCGGTCGTTGATTTCGCCGAGGGATAGTTCGAACGGTCCCCCTGCGGCACGGGTTCTGTCGTACCACGCCCGCTCGCTGGAATCGGGCCCGCAGCCCTTAACCGCACCGACAGCAAATGTCGGACAATGACCGATCAAGGGGACGACGACCACAGCTTCTCCGAGGGACAGGGCTTCGACGATCCCTACGAGGGGTTCGACATCGATCCACCGGAACTGAACGTCGATCCGGGGGCCGTCGACCCGGTCGACTCGCGTGTCGTATCCGATACGCTCGACCGCCGACAGATCCCGACCGACGAGGTCGACGCCGAATCGCTCCTAGAGGTCGGGGTCGAGTACATGCAGATCCGTCGCCACGAACAGGCGACCGAGGCGTTCGAACGCGCCGTCCAGTTCACGGACGACGAGGCGATCCAACAGGAGGCCTGGGTGAACAAGGGCGCGGCCCACGCCGAACTGGAGGAGTACGACGCCGCGATCGGCGCCTACCGCGAGGCGCTGTCGATCGACGACAGCTCCGAACACGCCGCAAGCGCCGAGACGAATCTCGCCTACGCGCTGTGGGAGTCCGGACGGACCGAACAGGCCCTCGAACACGCAGAACGGGCCGTCGAACAGGATCCCCGGTTCGCACAGGGCTGGTACAATCGTGGCTTCTTCCTCGCCGAACGGGGCCTCTCGGAGGACGCCGTCTCCTGTTTCGACAACGCGCTCAGACTCGGCTACCGACGGCCCGAGGTGCTCGAGGGCAAAGCCGAAGCCCTCGAAGCGATGGGCGAGGACGATCAGGCCGAGGAGGTTCTTGAGGAAGCCGAGGAACTGCGTGAACGGGCCGAGGAACGGCTCGTCGAGTGATGACGCTGCTACTGCAGGAGCGTTCGACGCCGGAGGGCCTCCTCGTCGCCGTCTGTGACGCCTGTGATCTGGGCGAGACGTTCGAAAACGGCGACGTCTCCCTGACCGTCGAGGAGTCGTTTTACGGCGGCGAGGAGGCGACCGAGTCGGAGGTCCTCGACAGCCTCGCACGGGCCAGCGTCGCAAACCTCGTCGGCACCGAGGCCGTCGGCGTTGCAATCGAATCCGGATACGTCGAGGAGACGAACGTCCTGGAGTTCGAGGAGACCAGACACGCCCAGTACCTCCGGATGTGATCGATCCCCACCGTTCGCCTCGAAGACGAAACCGATCGCCGTCTCACGCCGATTGTGCGTAACTGAAACTAGTTACACGCGATCGATCGGACCGAAGGAGTGACTTGCTTCCAACGCCACTAGCCGGTAATGGGAATTCAGGAATCCGCGCCACTCGATGTCGAATCCATCCGGAAGGATTTCCCGATTCTGCAACGGGAGTTCGACGGCACCCAACTCGTCTATCTCGACAACGCGGCGACCTCACACACGCCCGAACCGGTCGTCGAATCGATCACCGACTACTACCGCCACTACAACGCGAACGTCCACCGCGGTATCCACCAACTGAGTCAGGAGGCTTCCATCGCTTACGAGGAGGCCCACGACCGCGTCGCGGAGTTCATCGGCGCCTCCGGTGGCCGCGAGGAGATCGTCTTCACGAAGAACACGACCGAATCGATGAACGTCGTCGCCTACGCGTGGGGACTCAACGAACTCGGTCCCGGCGACGAGGTCGTCCTCACGGAGATGGAACACCACGCCTCCCTCGTGACGTGGCAACAGATCGCAAAGCGGACCGGCGCGGAGTGTAAGTACATCCCGATCACAGAGGAGGGGCGACTCGACATGGAGGCCGCCCGCGAGATGATCACCGACGACACCGAGATGGTCTCCGTCGTCCACGTCTCGAACACGCTCGGGACGATCAACCCGGTCTCCGAACTCGCCGACATCGCCCACGACCACGACTCCTACATCTTCGTCGACGGCGCACAGTCGGCCCCGAATCGCCCCGTCGACGTCGAGGCGATCGACGCCGACTTCTTCGCCTTCTCCGGCCACAAGATGTGCGGGCCGACGGGAATCGGCGTCCTCTACGGCAAACGACACATCCTCGAGGAGATGGAGCCGTATCTCTACGGCGGCGAGATGATCCTCAAGGTCACCTTCGAGGACGCCGAGTGGAACGAACTCCCGTGGAAGTACGAGGCCGGGACGCCGGTCATCTGTCAGGGAATCGCCCTCGCCGAGGCCTGTGACTACCTCGATTCGATCGGGATGGACAACGTCGAACGCCACGAATCCAGGCTGGCGGAGTACGCCTACGACCGACTGACCGAACAGGACGACGTCGAGGTGTACGGGCCGCCGGGGGACGACCGCGGTGGACTCGTCGCGTTCAACCTCGACGGCGTCCACGCACACGACCTCTCCTCGATTCTCAACGACTCGGCCGTCGCCATCAGAGCCGGCGACCACTGCACACAACCGCTTCACGACGTCCTTGGCGCGAGTGCATCCGCCCGCGCCTCGTTTTACATCTACAACACGACCGAAGAGGTCGACGAACTCGTCGACGCCGTCGACGACGCCCGACAGCTGTTCGCCTGATCCCGCCGCAGGTGTTTACGTCGCGCCGCAACCCACCGACACCGCTTCCATGTCCGATTCACTCTCCGTCCTCTCCGTTCCTGCCGCCGTCTGTGAGGCGTCGACTCCCCCGGCGGTTCGTGATGCCGTCCGATACTTCGAGCCGTCGCTCGTCGTGGTTCCCGGCGGACACAGCGGTCGTGTGTACGCCACCCTTTCCGATGCGGTGACGGAGACGCCCGTCGTCTATCCACGGCTCGCCCGCGGCGGCGATCCGATCGTTCGGTATCGATCCGACGCGGCTGGCTGTCGCCGCCTCGACGATCCGCCGGCGACCGAAACGACCGCTTCTGCGATCGATCTACTCGCCGTTCGGGACGTGTCGTTGCTCGCAGACCTCGAATCTCACGTCGATCCGGGGCGGACCGACGCGGCGACGTATCTGTTCTTGCCCGGGCTGTGCGTCGAGACCGATACGACCGCGCTGTCGGCGGAACTGCCCGACGCCGAACGGATCGCCGAGGCTGCCGCCGCATTTGCGGGCCAAATCGTCGTCCTCGCCGGCGGACAACCGGCGGGGTATCACCACGTCTGGTCGCTCTCGACCGGCGACGACACGGTCGACGTTCCGGTCGTCGGAGTCGGCACGGAGCCACACGACGGGACGCTCTCTCGAATCGAGTGTTCGGCACACGGCGACGCGGCGGTGACGCCGATCGGCGTCGACTCCTTCGGCCTCCGGGCGCTTTCTGGCGTCGGATCAGAGACGGCGCGTCGACTCCGAGAGATCGGCTGTCGGCGACGATCGGACCTTCGTGACCGGGCGGTGGCCGACCTCGCACAGCTCTCCGGCGTCAGCCGCACGACCGCAGCACGGATGCAGGCCCACGCCGACGTGATCGAATCGGGCGAGCCACTCGTCGTGACGAACGAGACGCCGATCAAGACGAGACACGGACGGCCGCCGCTGTGTCTCGACGTCGAAACCGACGGTCTCACGCCGACGATCATCTGGCAGTTCGGCGTCTACGACCCCGAAACCGACGAGTATCACGCCTTCACGGAACGGGAGACGCCGAACGATCCGACCGACGTTCTGTCGGCGTTTCTGACGTGGCTTCTCGGCACCCACGCCGACCGAACCCTCCTGACGTGGAACGGCCACCGTTTCGATTACCCACAGATCGAGCGGTTCATTCGCCGCTATCACCCCGAGTTCCTCGAGGCCTGGACGGAACTGTGGACGTACGATCTCTACGACTGGGCGGTTCGGGAGGAAAACGCGCTGTTGCCGGGTCGAACGAATCGGCTCGAAGATGTCGCCGCGGCGATCGGACACGAGGGCTCGGAGACGGGCCTTTCGGGTGCGGCGACGGCGGCGGCGTACCGCCGATTCATGCGAAATCCCGACGACCCTGCAGCCGAGCCAGCGTGGGATCGACACGAATCCTACTGTGAGGACGACTGCCGGGCGCTTTGGGCGGTGTACCGGGCGATCGAAGACGCCGACCGCCGTGACGTCACGGACAGCGGCGACGGCGGAGCAGCCGGCAGACAGGCCGGACTGACGGACTTTTGAGTATGACAGCACACGATCGCTCGAACCCAGACCCCGGCCACGGACCGATCGACGGCAGATCCCTCGTCGAGTCGTTTCCACGGGTTGGCCTCACCCCCGACTCCGAGAACATCTCCGTCCTCGAACTGCCGGCGACGGAGGCCGACCGCCGTCCTGCCGCGTCGGTGCTTCGACCGGAACTCGCCGCGGCCTACCCGTTCGATCTGTACAGCCACCAGGCGACGGCACTCTCTGCCCTCGAGGCCGGCGACAACGTGACCGTCTCGACGCCGACGGCGAGCGGAAAGACACACGTCTACGCCCTGCGGATCGCAGAAAACCTGCTCGATGCCGGCGTCGTGGCCGCCGACGGTACCCGGGAGACGACGGGCAACGACGCTTCGACCGCGCTCTGCCTCTATCCGACGAAGGCACTCACCCGTGACCAACACGAGGCGATGGAGTCGCTGTACGAGGAACTCGAACTCGACGTTCGGGTCCGCATCTACGACGGCGACACGCCACGGTCGGAGCGTCGAGAAATCCGCGAGACGGCAGACGTGATCTTGAGCAACTTTCAGGGGCTCAACGTCTATCTCGAACACCACGACGCCTGGAGTCGCTTCTACAGCGCCCTCTCGCTCGTCGTCGTCGACGAATCCCACACCTACACCGGCATCGAGGGGATGCACGCCGCCTGGATCCTCCGGCGAATGAAACGGATCGCGTCCTACTGGGGTGGCGATCCGAGCTACGTCTGTACCTCGGCGACGATCGGCAACCCACGCGAACACTCCCGGGATCTGCTCGGAGAATCCGTCACCGTCGTCGACGACGACGGCTCTCCGCGCGGTCCTCGGGACCTCGTCTTCTGGAACCCACCGCCCGTCGACCGGGAGCCGTCCCGACCGACGAGTGCCGAAGGCGATACGGCGATCGATGCCGACGACGCGGACGATTCCGCCGACAGCATCACGAACCGGGTGCCGGCGACCGTCGAGGCACCGCGGGTGTTCGATCATCTTCTTTCCTCGGACGTTCAGACGCTGCTTTTCTGTCCGAGCCGGAAGCTGACCGAACTCGCACCGAAACGAGCCACACAGCACCGACGGAGCAACGCCGCGGCTGGTGACCGCTCCGTGGGATCGATCTCGGCGGAACCGTATCACGCCGGCCTCGGTCGGCGGACCCGTCACGCCCGAGAGGCCGAATTCAAATCCGACGCCCTGCGTGGTCTCGCGACGACCTCTGCACTCGAGTTGGGGATCGACGTCGGAGATATCGACGCGACGGTGCTGATGGGATATCCCGGACAGCGACAGTCGTTCTGGCAGCGGGTCGGCCGCGCCGGCAGAGAGACAGACCGCAGCCTCGCCGTGTTGGTCGCCCAGCACCGCACCCTCGATCAGTACGTCTTCGAAAGCCCGGAGTACCTGCTGGAAGCCGACGTCGAGGACGCCGTCGTCGACACGAACAACGATTCGGTGTTCGCAACGCATCTTCTCGCCGCCGCAGACGAGGTTGCCCTCGATTCGACCGACTGTGGGTCGTTTGCGGCGGGAAAGCGCCTCAAAGCCGGCGTCGAGATGTGGCGTCGAGCCGGACGACTCGACGGTCACCTCGACGCCGCCGTGAGTTACGTCGGCCCGTCCCGTCCACAGACGGACATCAGCCTGTACGGCACCGACGAGACGAACTTCCAGTTGCGCGTCACCGACGACAATTCTGCGGCGGCGACCGATGTCGATCTGGAACCGGTCGGCCGAAACCGCGCCTTCCGTGACTACCACGAGGGAGCGATCCGGCTTCACGACGGTCAGGCATACGAGGTTCTCCGACTCGAGGCGGATCGACCACAGCCGATCGTCGAACTCCAGCCGGTCGACGGGGAGTACTACACCCGGACCCGGACGGAGGTGACCGTCGTCGACGCCGAATCCGAGGCCACGCGAAGCATAAACGGGTTCGAACTCCACCGTGGCCGCGGGACGGTGTTCGTCCACCACCACTCCTACGATCGGCTCTCGATCGCAACCGGCGAGACCGAGGAGGCGATGATCCCGACCGACACGCCGCCGATACAGATCGACACGGAGCTGTGCTGGCTCGAGGTTCCCGACGACGTCGAGGCCGCGTTGATCCGGCGGTACGCCGATTACGGAACGGAGACGGGCGTCGATGCGGCCGAATCGGATGCGATCGGCCCCCACCTCGGATACGTCGCCGGCCTCCACGCCGCCGAACACGCGACGATTCAGACCGCACCGCTTGAACTCCGGGTCGAGAAGGGCGACCTCGGTGGCCTCTCGACGCTCGTGTTGAACTCCCACTACGCCCGGCCGGAGCAGGAGCCGCTGAAGGAGGCCGTCGGCGAGTCGATCGAGGCCGCCGAGGCAGCACTCAGACAGCGGCGGGCGACCCTCGACGACCGGCCGAAATCGGGCTGGTTCATCTACGACGGCGTCGACGGTGGCCTTGGCTTCGCTCGGGCGATCTACGAGAACTTCGAGGCACTCGCCGAACGAGCCAGAGACCAGCTCCGGGACTGCCGCTGTGGACGCCCGAACGGCTGTCCGGCCTGCACGTTCGATGAAAACTGTGGCAACGACAATGCGCCGCTGCTCCGTGCCTCGGCGGTCGACGTTCTCGATCACCTGCTCGGGGACGGAGACGAAGGCGAACTCGCAGACCCCGACGACGGCGGCGAGCGCCGACCGGCGCTGTTTTACTCCTGACCTGTCGCCTCCCGCCGTCCGATGGCGACTGCCACCTCCGTGTGATCCTCACCGCCACGGAGCGTGTCGAATCCCGCGGCCAGTGCGTCGGCCGACACGATCGAATCCGTCGTCTGGTCGTCTGTTTCGTCCGGTATCGGCGGCTCCGGTTGCGGTTCCGCTTCCGTGATCGCCGCCTCGACGTCGACGATTCCGGCCCCGTATCTGGTGTCACGCTCCTCCGGTGGTCCGGGTGCTCCGGGTGGCTTGTTGGCCGTCGACTCGAGTGCGTCCGCAACCGCCGCGACCTCGGCATCGGGATGCTGTTCGATGACGAGGGCTGCGGCACCGGAGACGTGTGGCGTCGCCATCGACGTGCCGCTCAACTCCCCGTATCCGTCCGATCCCTGGGCACTCATCACGTCGACACCCGGCGCCGTCACGGCCGGGACGACGTACTCCTCGGGCCACTCCGCCGGTGGATCCGCCCACTCCTCGCGTTGGATCACCTCGCCGCCCGAAAAGGTGGCCACGCTGCCGTCGTCGTCGACCGCCCCGACGCCGACGGCTTCGTAGACGTTTCCGGGCGAACCGCTGTCTCCCTGCCCTGCGTTGCCCGACGCGGCGACGACGAGCGTTCCGGTGTGTCTCGCGTTCCGGACCGGTTCGACGAGCCGGTCCGACCGGCCTCCGACTCCGAGGCTCATGCTCAAGACGTCGGCTTCGGCGTCCTCGACGGCCCACTGCATCCCGGCGACGATCTGATCGAACGTTCCGCCACAGCCGAAGGCGCCACAGTCGGTCAACACGCCACCCACCGCAAGATCCGCCTCCGGTGCGACGCCGATTGCGGTTCCGCTTTCGGCCCCTCCGGCGACCGTTCCGGCGACGTGTGTTCCGTGGCTCTGCCCCGAGGGGTCACTCGGCTCCGTTTCGATCTGCTGTCCGTTCTCGTCGAACTCCTGGAAGGTCGATACGTCGACATCGGGATGTGACGCCTCCACGCCGGAGTCCAAGACTGCGACCGTCACGCCGTCACCCGAGGCGTCGAACCGCTCCCACGCGGCCGGGGCGCCGATCTGTGACAGACCGCTCGTCACCGACCCGGGATCGGTCGTCTCGTCGTCCGACCCCGTTTCCCGTATCGGGTGCGTCTGTGGGGCCGTTCTGGTCACGGTGACGGAATCCCGGATCGCTTCGACGTCGGATTTCTCCGCGAGCGGTTCGATGTCGGTCCCCGGATCGACCGACAGCGTCACCGCGTTGACGAGCCAGAAGCTGTTGCGTATCGTTACGCCCTCCGTTTGGCGAACCCACTCGATCACGTCGGCCTGCGTTTCCGCGGCGTGTTCCTCGAGTGCCTCCGGCGTCGTCGGTTCGGCATCGTACGGCTCCAGTCTGACGACCGCTGTTCCGTCGATCGTCTCCGGTGGCCCGTCGATCCAGACGTCCGCCTCGACGGTTTCGAGTGGCCCGGCCGTCCCGACGCTCCCGCCGGCCGGAACGACGAGCGGAACGACGAGCAGCCCCGCGATTGCGAGGACCGAGACGGTCCGTAGCGTAGAAGCCATGCGTTCGGAGTGTCTGTGCTGGGTGTCCGCCGAAGTCGAGCCGAACTACTCCTCGATCACTTCGATTTCGACCGCATCTCTTCCGCTGTCGTCGGCTCCGCGGGACGGCACCTCCGGGTCGATCGCAATCGAGTCCACGTCGCTTCCTTCGATTCGTCCGCCGTCCGGAATCGGACTGATTCCATCGACGCTCGCACCGACCAGGTACCCGATGGCACCGCCGAACCCCGACGCGACGCCGGCCGCAACGGGGCCCTTCTTCGATCCGATCGCCGCGCCGATCTTGGCGCCAGCCTTCGCTGCGCCACTCGCCGATCGCTTTCCGGTTATTCCAGACCGCTTCGAGAAGGAACTGTCACGAACCATACCACAGTTTGGGGCCGGAGGCCCTTGTTTGTTACCTCGTCACAGTGTTTCGCCGTCCGGAACGGTCACTGCTCGGCGTCGAACAGTCGGCCGAAGACCGCCGTCGGGAACCGCGGTTCGATCCGACTCGGTGGCCGTCCGCGACCGGACTGTGTCTCGAGTCGTTTGCGTTCGAGATACCCGCTGTCGGCGAGTTCGTACAGGATTCGCTTGATCGTCGACTCCGAGAGATCGATGCGTTCGCTCTCGGCGATTGCCTCGGTTGTTGCAGCCACCGAGCGGTTGTCCTGTTCGTCGAGTGAGATGAGTTCACGCAGCAGTCGCTGTCGGTTGGCCGGCAGCCGAAGCACCCGGCCGAGGGCGACGGAGGGACGCGGAACGGCACCGACGCCGGCGTCGAGGTCGTCGGTTTCGACCGTGTCGTGACCCGCCTCCTCGGCCGTCACGGCGGCACCGAAAACCGCCGACAGCGCGTCGTGTGCGTCTCCCTCCGCCCACTCGGCCACCTCCCTGATCTGCTCGTGGGTGAGCACGTCCCGCGTGAGTGCCTCCGACGTTCGGGCCGTCAGTATATCGACGAGCGTGTGGTGTCGATACGGCCCGAAGCTGACCGTCTTTTCGACCGTCGCGTCGAGTTCCGTCGGCGGCTGTCGGCCGATCGCGAGACACGCAATTCTGTTGCTCGCCTCGCCGAGAATCTCGAGTACGGTGTCGAGGTCGTGTGTCTCCGGCTCGCCGACGTGGTCTACGGCGACGACGATGCCCTCCGTTCGCTGGCTCGCCCGTCTACCGAGTCGTTCCCGGAGCGTGTCCGTCTTGACGCCCTGTTCCGGAACCGGTTCGTCGCTTAGCTGACCGAGAACACTCCGGTAGATTCTGAACGCAGAGCCGGCGCTGCGGGCATCGACGTACACCGCATCCGGAAGAATCGATCCCGTCGCGCGGGTCGTCGTGTGGATGATGTCGGCCTGCCGCCCCCCGTGTGCGGCGAGGCGATCGATCAGGACGCTCACGACGGCGGACTTCCCGGTCCCCTTCGGTCCGTGAACGTAGATGTCGGGCGGTCGGGACCCGGCGAAGGCCGGATCGAGTGCGTCGAGCAGCTGTTCGAGCCCCGATCCCCTTCCTGTCGGATTGTCCACGTGTACCACGGGCGAGAGAACGTCGAAATCCCGGACGATCTCGGAATCTCCGGCAGAGCGCAACCGTCGCTCGATTCGGTCGTCGATGTTCACGCGTGACCCTCCGTTTGGCTCCGATGCTGTGTGTTCGATACGTCTGTGGTTCGTCCTACGGGCGATTCGGTTTGAATCGGTTGATGATCAGCGTTACTATGAGAAACACCAGTGCACTGATCGTCCCGGAAACGACGCCGACGGTGAGTCGAACGCCGAGCGGTCCGTCCGCGGAGATCGCCGCGATCACCGCCACGATGACCGCAACCACGAGCAGATTTCGCCCATCCCGTCGCTCGAACCCACCGAATGTCGCCATATCCGCCGATCGACCTCCGGGGTAGTAAATACCACCATCTGTCGCCGGTCGGCGTGAGTGGACCGACCCCCATCGTCACACCGGGCCGCCCGGTATCCGTCTTCCCATACCCGTATTCCGCACACTTAAGAAGGCCGGTCGCCTCTCGGCAGGCACGATGGATCAACAGTTCCACGACTCCGTCGTCAGCGCAGACCGGTGGAGCAAGGTCGTCGCGATGTTCGTCGCCATCGGAGTCTTTTTTGCCGCCCGCGAACTGGTCGGTGATCCACAGTTCAGCGCGATCGTCGCCGCCTTCGTCGGGATCGGTGTCCGGCTCTACATCCCACACCACGCCAGCCTTCGGGTTCCCGAATCGGAGCGGACGCCGCTCGGCGAGCACCCGGTCACCGGTGACTACCACCACGGCGCGGCGGGGGTTGCACTGGCAGTATCGCCCTTCGTTTCTCTTCTGGTGTTTTTTTTCGGTCACGGATTTCTCACTGCGGTTGGATTCGGCGCTCTCGTCTGCGTGTTGCTCTACTTATTGGTCGGTTCGGTGCTTCCATCCTGAAAGAAACCGGGAAGAGATCGGTCAGACGGCCCCGGGAACCCAGACTGCGGTTCCGAGCACACCGAGGATGGAGAGGATTGCGATGATCGAGTGTGTGATCGCAATCGACGCCGCCGGTGGATCCACGTGTGTGTCGCCGTGGGCGTAGAAGATTCGCTGGAACGCTTCACCGATGAGCGCTCCGAGGAATCCAAACGCGGCGGCAAAGAGCAAGCCGGCCGTCGGGCCGAAGCCGGTGCCCGGTGCGATCGCCGCCAGATAGGCGGTCGACGCCGGCAGCGTCATGTGGTGGGTGACCGGAATCTTCCCGATCCCGAGATTCAAGAACAGAAGCGAGGCCGCGCTGATCCCGAAGCCGAGGAACGCGCTGCCGGTCTGCAGGGCGGCGTACCCGCCGGCGAGACCGGTGACGATACCGATGCCGGCGACGTGTGACCACTTGTACATGTTCGGCAGCCACGGCTCGACGGCGAGTCGATCCTCGCCGTCTTTGTCGCCGTCACCGGGAACCTCTCCCGTCGAGCGCATCTCCTCGCGCTCGAACGGTCCCATATCGAAGAACCCCTCGGCCTTGTCGCTCACCGTACCGACGATGGAGTACCCGAAGGCGATACGATGGATGAACGCACTGAGGACGACGGCCGTCGCGATCGGATCCGTCGGGATTCGACCCTGACGCAGGAACTGTTCGATCAGGATACCGACAATACCGAAGGCGGCACCGACGGCCAGAATGTCCGGTTTGCTGCCCAGTGCGACCGTGATGTCCTTTCCGTTGTGGTAATCGAACCCGGATTCGACGTAGCCCTGTTTTGCGGCGTAGGCGGCCGCTGCTGCACCGGATGCAAAGGAGATGTGCGGTCCGAACACCGGTCCGAATCCGACGCCGACGCCGACTCCGCCGGCTGCATCGCCGCCGAAGACGCCGGCGATGACGAGAAAGCCGGTGAAGACGAACGCCGGAAGCGCCCCGAGTGCAGCACCGAAGGCACCACCTGCGATTGCGCCGAGCAACAACGCAGGGTTGGTGAGCGCGTCGATGATCGCGTCGACAGACCCAGGGTTCCAGCTCTGCAGCGGGACCTCTGTGGCGGTCAAAAGCGCTGGCGCGACCTCGGGAAGCATCTACCCCGCCTCCTCATCTCGAGCCCAGTCCTTTGCGCGTTCGACGGCGTCGTCCCATCGACTGTACATCTTGTCGGCGCGCCCTGCGTCCATCTCGGGACTGAAGTCGCGGTCGACCTGCCAGTTCGAGCGCAGTTCGTCGATGTCCTCCCAGTATCCGACGGCCAGTCCCGCGGCGTAGGCCGATCCAAGCGCCGTGGTTTCGTCGACCACCGGCCGGGCGATGTCGGTCTGGATGATGTCGGACTGTAGCTGACAGAGGAAGTTGTTCTTCACCGCTCCGCCGTCGACACGCAGCGTGGTCGTCTCGACGCCTGAGTCGGCCTCCATCGCCTCCGCGATGTCGCGGGTCTGGTAGGCGATCGATTCGAGCGTCGCCCGCACGATGTGTTCCTTCCCCGTCCCGCGGGTCATTCCGACGATGGTTCCGCGGGCTCGACCGTCCCAGTGTGGCGCTCCGAGGCCGGTGAACGCCGGCACCATGTACACGCCGTCTGTCGAATCGACGGAACTCGCAAGATCGGCCGTCTGGGCGGCGTTGTTGATGATGTCGACGTCCTCGAGCCACTCGATTGCGGCACCGGTGACGAAGATCGAACCCTCCAGTGCATACTGGACGGGCTCTCCGGAAAGCTGGAAGCCGACGGTCGTGAGGAGCCCGTGATCGGACTCGACGGCCTCGTTGCCCGTGTTCATCAGATAAAACGAGCCCGTTCCGTAGGTGTTTTTCGCGTCACCGGCGTCGAAACACGTCTGCCCGAACAGTGCCGCCTGCTGGTCGCCCAGGGCTCCGGCGACGGGAATCTCCGCCTCGAGGAACCCGTCCGGATCCGTGTGTCCGTACAGGTTTTCGTCCGAGGACGGTCGTACCTCCGGCACCATCTCGATCGGAACGTCGAACTCCGCCAGTAGCTCGTCGTCCCACTCCATCTCGTTTATGTCGTAGAGCATGGTGCGGGAGGCGTTCGTCACGTCCGTGATGTGGTTGCCCGTCAGGTTGTAGATGAGCCACGCGTCGATCGTTCCCATGAGCAGTTCGCCGTCTCGGGCCCGATCACGGAGGTCCCGCGATCGGCTGCTCTGGAGCTTCAGCGGCTCGGCGTTGTCCAGAATCCACTCCGTTTTCGTCGCCGAAAAGTACGCGTCACACTCGAGGCCGGTTTTCTTCCGGATGTCCTCGACTTTGCCCTCGGCTTCGAGTTCCTCGACGCGGTCGGTCGTTCGACGGTCCTGCCAGACCAAAGCGTTGTACACCGGCTTCCCGCTTTCTTTGTCCCAGACGACCGTCGTCTCCCGCTGATTCGTTATCCCGAGTGCATCGAGCTGTACCGGATCGATGTCGGCCGCTGTGAGGCCCTCGATCACGACGCTCTGTGTGTTCTCCCAGATTTCTATGGGGTCGTGTTCGACCCACCCTGGCTCCGGATAGATCTGTTCGTGTTGCTCGTATGCGTTGGCAACGACCTCACCGCTGTGGTCGAATACCATGAAACGAGTGCCGGTTGTCCCCTGATCGATTGCTCCAACGTATGCTGTCATATTGTATCCCTTTGTTTTCGTTCCGCACTCCCCCGTTTGGAGGAAACCGCGGTCACTGCCACGGGTTCATCATTATTTTATTTTTTATCCCGTGTCGTCAGTAAACAACAACAAAGAGTGTTATAAATCTTCTCACTCCCGGCAGTTTTATCTGGTAATACCCGGATCGATCGGGCAAGAAGGCGCTACGTACGGCGTGTTCGGAAGGAATCACAGATGTTTATCCGGCGGTCGCTGTCACAGGTAAAGTAAAGTACGGGCGGTTCAAAGAGACGCTAATCAATGACCACGACAGATCACGTTCTGGTCGTCGGGGGGGGATCGACCGGGTGCGGCATCGTCCGGGATCTCGCCCGCCGGGGCGTCGATGCGACGCTCGTCGAACAGGGAAACCTGACTCACGGGACGACCGGTCGAATGCACGGGTTGCTCCACAGCGGCGGCCGGTACGCCGTTTCCGATCAGAAGAGTGCGCGTGAGTGCATCGAGGAAAATCGGGTGCTACGGGACATCGCCACCCACTGTGTCGAGGAAACCGGTGGACTGTTCGTCAAGCGGCCAGAGGACACGGAGGAGTACTTCCAGAAGAAACTGGAGGGCTGTCGGGTCTGTGACATCCCCGCCGAGGTGATCTCCGGCGAGGAAGCCCGCAAGCGGGAGCCGTATCTCGCCCGTGACATCGACAAGGCGATCGAGGTGCCCGACGCGGCGATCGATCCGTTCCGACTCTGCGTGGCGAATGCGGTCGACGCGGCCGACCACGGCGCACGGATCGAAACCCACGCCGAGGTGACCGACGTGTTGATCGAGGACGGCTCCGTCGTCGGCGTCGAGATCGAACACGGTTCGGGCCCGGGGAAACGATCCAATGTCATCGGCGACCGAGAGGAGATTTACGCCGATCACGTCATCAACGCGACGGGTGCGTGGGCCGGACAGATCGGCGAGATGGCGGGTGTCGACATCGAGGTTCGACCCTCCAAGGGGGTGATGACGGTGATGAACGTCCGGCAGGTCGATACGGTGGTGAACCGCTGTCAGCCGAAGGGTGACGCGGACATCGTCGTCCCCCACGAGACGGCCTGTATCCTCGGGACGACGGACGAGGAGGTCGACCATCCAGAGGAGTACGAAGAGGAGGAGTGGGAGGTCGAGTTGATGATCGAGGAACTCACGAAGCTGGTTCCGGCCCTGCGGGAGGCCCGGACGCTCCGATCGTTCTGGGGCGTTCGGCCGCTGTATGAGCCACCCGACACCGGCACGGAGGACCCGACGGACATCACGCGGGATTTCTTCCTCCTCGATCACGCGGATCGGGACGAGTTGCCGGGGATGACGAGCATCGTCGGCGGGAAACTCACGACGTACCGGATGATGGCCGAGGACATCACGGATCACGTCTGTGATCGCCTCGGGATCGATGCCGCGTGTACGACCGCCGACGAACCCCTTCCGGGATCGTCGGACATCTCGCGGCTGTACGAGGGAATGGACGACTTCGGCCTCCGGTCGCCGGTCTCTCGACGGAGCAAACAGCGACTCGGATCGCGCGCCGAGGAGGTCCTCGACGTCGAGGGCCCGAATCCCGTCGTCTGTGAGTGTGAGGCCGTCACGCGCGCGGAACTGCAGGATGCAATCGAACAGGCAGCCCCGGATCTCAACGCGGTTCGGCTCCGAACCCGTGCCTCGATGGGCAACTGTCAGGGAGGGTTCTGCTGTCACCGGATGGGTGCGGAACTCGCCGCCGACTTCGACGAGGCGACCATCCGCGGCGCGGTCGACGAACTGTACCAGGAGCGCTGGAAGGGACAGCGCCACGCGCTGTGGGGCCAACAGCTCTCACAGGCCATGCTGAACCACATGCTGCACGCGACGACGATGAACCGGGATGTGGAGCCGGCGACAGACGAGGAAATCGACTTCGCAGCCTTCGACAGCGGTAAATCGGCCCCGAAAGCGGCCCCGGACGGTGGCAGCCGTGGCGATTGAAAGCGACGTTCTCGTCGTCGGTGGCGGTCTCGCGGGGACGACGGCGGCGATCGCCGCCCGGCGGACGGGCGCCGACGTTCGACTGCTGTCGCACAAAAAGAGCACGCTCCGACAGGCCTCGGGGCTGATCGACGCGCTCGGATACGCGCCGTCGCGTCCGGCCGCCCCGGTCGGATCCGGAACCGTCACGCAGGAACGGACCGACGTCGAACGGCTGAAGGCCGACCGCGGTTCGTATGCAGGCCCCTTCGTGTCCCCGTACGACGGCTTCGAGGAACTGCCGGAGGATCACCCCTACCGGATCGTCGGTCCCGAGGCCCTTCGCGACGGACTGGCGGTTTTCGATTCGATCACCGAGACGTACGAGGGGAGTCACACCGAGGCGAACGCACTCGTCCCGACCTTCGGCGGCCGACTGAAGCCGACGGCCCGGTATCCGACCGCCACCGCCGCCGGCCTCGGGAGCGACGAGCGCTCGATGCTCGTCGTCGGCTTTCGGTCGCTTTCGGATTTCGACGCGACGGTCGTCGCCGACCGCCTCGCCGCCGCCGCCGTTCCCTTCGACGTCGCCGGCATCGAGGTCGAATTCGCCGAGGCCTTCCGGGCGGACGCGAAGATCACCCGGTTTGCGAAAGCCCTCGATCACGACGAAGCCATCGACGGAACTCCGGCGCGAGAAGCACTCGCCGACGCCGTCAAACGGGGGCTGTACGACGCCGAAACCGAGATCACGGACCCGGGACGGATCGGCTTTCCGGCGTTTCTCGGCGACGACGAGGCAACGGCGGTGCGGGCCGAGTTGAGCGATCGACTCGGATCGGATATCTTCGAGATACCGATGGGGCCGCCGAGTCTCCCGGGACTCCGACTCGAGGATCGACTCTACGCGGCCCTCGGGGAGGAGGGTGTTCGATACGAGACGGGCAACCCGGTCGTCGGATACGAGGCGGCAGACGGTCGCATCGAGACGGTGCTCGTCGATCGGAAGGGCAGAAACGTTCCCTACGGCGCAGATTCGGTCGTGCTCGCGACGGGTGGACTCGTTGGCAAGGGACTGGATTCGGATCGCGAGGGCGTCAGGGAGCCGGTTTTCGACTGCCACGTCCCCCACCCCGAGGATCGATACGAGTGGTTTCGAACCGACGCACTGGACGATCAACCGTACGCCCGATTCGGGGTCGTCGTCGACGACGCACTGCGTCCACTCGATCCGAACGACGACCCGGAGTTCGACAATCTACACGCCGCCGGCGCCGTCGTCGGCGGTGCGGACGTCGCCCGCGAGAAGTCCGCAAGCGGCGTCTCACTCGCAACGGGCGTCACCGCAGGGCGGGCCGCAGCAACCGAGGCAAACAGATGACCGAGGACACACACGACACGGACGACACAGACGAGCAGTCCACAGCACAGCCACACGTCCCGGAGGCGACCGGAGACACCCAGGTTCATCTCCCGGCGGACTCCCCGCTTTTGACTGACTCGTATCCGACCGGCGAGGCCGATGCCCGCGCCGACGGCGGCTCTGCCGTCGAGGATCCGACCGATCCGGTCGACGTGTTCCCCGGTGGTGAACTGGACCTCCGGGAGGGCGCCGACTCCTGTTATAAATGCACCTCCTGTGACACCTCCTGTCCGGTTGCGGAGGTCGACGACTCCTTCCCGGGACCGAAGTTCCAGGGTCCGGAACAGTGGCGACTCAAACGAAAGGACGACGCCGACATCGACGAGTCGATCACCTCCTGTTCGAACTGTATGCGGTGTGACGACGCCTGCCCGTCCGGGGTGCCGCTGTCACAGATGCACAACGAGGCCCGCGGCGAGTACGTCGCAAAGCAGATGGACAAACTCGATCCGGAGTACATCCGGAATCGAATCCTCTCGAACTACCGCTTCTTTGCGGCAATCGCGAGCAAGACGCCCCGATTGGCGAACTTCGTCGCCAGCCGATCGATCACCCAGTGGGCCGGCGAAAAGCTACTCGGCATCACGAGCGAGCGGGAGTTTCCCGACTTCGCGACGGAGACCTTCCGCGAGTGGTGGAAGGCCCGCGGTGGCGCACAGGTACAGAACCCCGACAAGCGCGTGGCGTACTTCCACGGCTGTTACTCGAACTACAACACCCCGGAGGTCGGGAAGGCGATGGTTCGGGTGTACGAACAGTTCGGCTACGAGGTCCTGGTGCCGAAACAGGGCTGTTCGGGCACGCCGATGTTCGCAAACGGGATGCTTTCGGACGCTCGCCGCCACGCCGAGACGAACGTCGAGGGCCTCGCCGCTGCGATCGACGACGGCGCCGACATCATCGCCTCCTGTACCTCCTGTTCGCTTTCGCTGCGACAGGAGTACCCCGAACTGTTCGACATCGATCGCATCGACGACATCTCGAATCACACCTTCGAGGCCTTAGAGTACCTCCGGATTCACGAGGACCTCCGTGGGGCACTCGCCGATGCCGACGTCGACGGCGAGGCCTTCGCCTACCACGCCCCGTGTCACGCCCGGAATCAGGGTCTCGACCGACAGGCGGTCGAGCTGTTTTCGGAGTTGAGCGGCGCGGCGATCGAGGACGTCGGAGACTCCTGTTCCGGCATCTCCGGGACGTACGGCTGGAAGGCCGAGAAGTACGACTACTCGATGGAAATCGGCGAGGAGATGTTCGAACACATGGAAGACGCCGACGGCGACGTGGGGATGACCGAGTGTCCGACGTGTGCGATGCAGATGGAACACGGAACCGGCTACGAGATCCGGCATCCGCTGCAGCTGCTGGAAGACGCCCTCGTCGAGTAGCCGGATCGCGGATAAAAAGTCGGTTCCGTCGGCAGCCGGCTTTTGCAATCGTGCATTGCCGATGCAAACCGGGGCTACGTTCATTCGTATCGAGCCGCACAGTTACGGTATGGAACGCATCTCTCGGCGTGCCGTTCTCGCCTCTGTCGGTATCTCCGCTCTCGCTGGCTGTCTCGGTGACGATCAGGAGGGGACGACGACCGGTGGAACCACCGCAGCGATAGACAACGAGGACGTCGAGATGGTCACACTCGACAACGACTTCCAGCGGGTTCTCGTCGGCGGAGACCCGCCGGCCGACGAACCGGACGATGCGCCGCCGTTTGCGGATCGGCGGCTGTCGCTGCCGATGACGCCGGAATCGTTGAATCGTGAAGCGCAGGACGGTGGGCCACCCAAGGACGGCATTCCGTCCGTCGACGATCCGGCGTTCGTTTCCCCGTCGGAGGCCGACTTTCTCGACGACGACGACGTGGTGTTGGCCGTCGCCGGCGAGTCAGAACAGAAGGCCTACCCGCGGTCGATCCTCGTCCGACACGAGATCGTCAACGACACGCTCGACGGGACGCCGGTGAGCGTGACGTACTGTCCCCTCACCGGCACCGCACAGGGGTTCGAACGCGGTGACACCACCCTCGGCGTCTCGGGCATGCTGATAAACAACAACCTCGTGATGTTCGATCGGGAGATGGAGCGGTGGTGGCCGCAGATTCCTGCCGTCTCGATTCCCACCCGGTGGTCGTGGGTCGACACCGACGGTGGTGCGACACTCCGGGAGTTCGAGGTCGTACGGACGAGTTGGGGACAGTGGCGAGACGCACATCCGGAGACGGCCGTCATGTCGGAAAACACCGGCTTCGCACAGGACTACGGCCGCGATCCCTACGCCCGACGCGGCTACTACGAGTCCGATCAAACGCTGTTCAGGAACACCTTCGAACACGACCGATACCACGCCAAGGAGTGGGTGTACGGCACACGCACCGAGGACGGCGAGGCGGCGTTTCTGAAGGAGACGCTGCAGAACGTCGGCGTCATCCACGGCTCGGCGGGTGACCGTCCGATCGTCGCCGTCTACGACCCGACTCTCGATACGGCCTACGTGTATCGAAACCCGACGGAGGAGACCTTCGAGTACCGGGACGGTGTCGTCGAAGACGAAGGTGGAACGACGCATCGGCCCGACGAACTCCCGCTCGACCGCATCATCTCGTTCGACGCCTACTGGTTCGCGTGGATCGCGTACTATCCGAACACGAACGTCTACGGATGACGATGCGGGGTCTCGTCACCGGGGTCGTCACGCGAACGACCGTCGCGGTCCGATCGACGCTGCGGCACCGACGGGCGCGTGCAATCGTCGTCGGTTCGACCCTTCTGTACCTGACCGGATACCTCTATGCGATCGGAAAGCTCCGTTTCGGGGGCGGGGATTTTGGCGTCGTAGTCGCCGAACAGCCGCTGCAGCAGCTGTTCCGGCAGACGTTCGGGACGTTCACGTACGAGCCGGTCGTCCTGCTCGACGCCGGGGTCGTCACCTATCAGCTTTCGTTGAACACGCTCATCGGGCTGGCGATCGCAACGCTCGTCGGAATCAACGTCGGCGTCTCGTATCTCGCCTATAGCCAGCCGAGCGCCTGCGGCATCGGCTCGCAGTCGGCCGGGCTCTTCGCCGGGATACCGGCACTGCTTTCGGGTGCGGCCTGCTGTGCGCCGGTCGTCGTTTTGTTGCTCGGAATTCAGGTCACCGGTGCCGTTCTCCTCGTCTTCGAGTTACTGCTCCCCATCGCGGTCGCGTTGCTCCTCGGAACGCTCGTCGTGGTTGCACGACAGGTCGATCCAACTCTCGCGGGCTGAATGACTACCTCGCCAGAAGGCCCCGTTCTTCGAGTTCCTCACGGAGTTCCGCGTCGCCGTACTGTGCGTGTGTCTCGTCCGTGAGACAGGTTTCGATACAGGACTGCGGTTCACCCGCGATCCGTTCGCTCCACTCGTCCCACCACTCCCTGTCGAGCGTCGCAAGCGGATCGTCTTCGACGAGGATCGTTACCTCTCGTTCGCCGACCTGTGTGTCGATGTCCATGATATTCTCTAGCAGTCTCCGCCGAGGTATAATTTTGTCGTTTGGCTGCGGCGACCTCGGGGGAAGAGTCATACCGTCGACTCCCCTGTGTCGTGTAGACCCAGTATGCCGCTTTCCCCGACGACGATCGAGGCGTACGATCGACAGACACCGCCGAGTGTGGAGACAGCCACCGCGACGTTCGGCCTCGGCTGTTTCTGGGGCCCCGACGCTCGATTCGGCGCGATGGACGGCGTCGTCCGAACGCGGGTCGGATACGCCGGCGGCACGAAGTCGGATCCGACGTACCACGCACTCGGCGATCACACCGAAGTTCTCAGAGTCGAGTACGATCCGGCGGAGTTGTCCTACGCCGACCTGCTCGAACTGTTTTTTCAGAGCCACGATCCACGCCGTCAGCGGTCGAAGCCGCAGTACCAGACCCTCCTGTTGATCGAGTCCGAGTCACAGCGCGACGCACTCGGTTCCTATCTCGCCGAACGCGATTTCGACGCGGCGACGATCGAAACCCGGATCGAACCCCTCTCCCGGTTCTACCCTGCCGAAGACTACCACCAGAAGTACACCCTTCGGGGAACCCAACCGCTTATAAGTGCCTTCGAGGACGCCGGGTACGACGACGAGGAGATACGGGATTCACCGGCCGCAGCGACGTTGAACGGATACGCCGCGGGACACGACCCCACCCTGACGGGTGGTCTCGAAGTCATCGAACGGTCACAGCCGGGGCGATAGAGGACGCCACCTGCACGCATCCGCAGTGTAGCCCTCGATTCTCGGTTCAATCGGTGACGAACATCTCGACCACGTCGTCGAGTTCCGGTGAGACACGACCGATCAGGTCCGTCGCCGTGACGATTCCGACGTAGTGGCCGTCCTCGACGACGGGGAGTTTCTTCACCGCGTGGTTGTTCATCCGCTCTGCGGCCTCCTGAAGCGTCGAATCCGGCTCCGTCGTCAACACCGGACTGCTCACCAGCTCCGTGACCACCGTCTTCTCCGGGTCACGCCCGTTTTTGACGGCTCGAACGATGTCCGTGTCGGTGAGAATCCCGTCCTCCTCGTTGCCCTGGACGACCACGGAGCCGATCCGTTCGTCGCACAGGATCCGTGCCGCCTCGACGACGGCCAACTCTCCCTCGACCGTCCTGACCGGCGTCGACATCACGTCCTCGACCGGTATTTCGTCCCAGTTCATGGTAGTATGTCCCACCCTTCGTGGTACAATCTCACAACAGCTTCAATTTTTAATTAACTTTGCGTTGTGGACAGATATCGCCACACAGAACGGCGCAGATATCAATACTGTATTTTCTCATCCCCCCGACAAAAGACTCATTTCCACTAACTATCAATATTTATCATGGGCAACGTTACCACCCCAGATCTGGTGCGGCAGAAACTCGGCTCCCGGGGCCGAATCGTACAGGACGAACTGACCGATCCCCGGATCGTCGCTGCAGCCGTATTGGCCGTCGTGTTACTCCCGGCGCTGACCCTCGTCGTGGTCGCGTGGCTGCTCGCCCGGGCGATCCAGGGCGTCCGCCGTCAGGTCTCCCCCGAATCCTACCGGGGCGGCCCAGAACGGTAACGACACTTCCGGTTCGAACCGACTCAGGCTGGCGTATTTTTTATAATCGGTTCGTAGCGTCACGACCCCCTGTTTGCTGTCCGACGGTGGTTTCTTCACCAAACCGAGCCCGACGGGAGTGAGCCGAGCCGAAGGCTCTGCGAGCTACGCTGGCGGAGTGACGGGTGAGGCGAGAGACGAGCCCGACGGGAGTGAGCCGAGCCGAAGGCTCTGCGAACTACGTCGGGGGAGTGACGAGCGAAGCGAGGAACGAGCCCGACGGGATTTGAACCCGCGACAACCAGGTCCGGAACCTGGCACTCTGTCCGCTGAGCTACGGGCCCTCGAAGTCGGATAACAGAAGCAACGGCATAACCGTTGTGAAGCGGGTCGGGGAATCGTCTGCCGGGCGCTACGGCGATTCGCCGGTTTCGATCGAGAAGCTCGATTTCGGGTACGCGACGCAGGTGAGGGTGTACCCGTCGTCGAGTTCTGGTTCGCCGAGCATCTCGTTTGTGTGGTGTTCGACGTAGTCCTCGGAGTTTCCGCCGTCCGTGATGTGGCCGGCACAGGAGATACACTGCCCCTCACGACAGGCGTACGGAAGATCCCAGCCTTCGTCTTCGCCGGCGTCGAGGACGGTTTCGTTTTCCTTCACCTCGATCGTCTGACCTTCCTTCACGTACTCGATTTCGTACGTTTCGGCCTCATCGTCGGGAATCGCAGACGGATCGTCGTCGACGGCCTCGGCCTCGTCGAGTTCGGCACCGGCCTCACCCTCTGCACCGGCATCGATCGCAGCAACGGCCCCGCCGCCACCGACACTTCGGTTGCCGGGTTCCGGGAACTCTGTCTGTGGGGTCGTTTCGCCCCGCGTTTCGAGGACGTCCTGTGAGATGTCCTCGCGGGGGGTCCACCCCGATCCCTTCGAGAAGTGCAGGACAACCGCCGCGATGGTGAGCAACAGCCCACCGGCGATGCCCAGTGTCTGAACCATGGCGGTGGGTTAGGAAAGGCCCCACAATAGCGTTGCGATTCCCCCGACCTCGCGGTTGGACAGGTCGTTTATCAGGAACACGGCCGTAGCCTCCGCATGGTCAATCAGTTCATCGACGGTGAGTGGGTGACGGACTACGATCCGACGAACGAGGACGGTGAGTTCGAGCGCCAACCGACGACGTTCCGCGATCGGGTGGAGCCGGACGACGTCGAACCGGGCCGATACCACCTCTACGTTTCCTACGCCTGCCCGTGGGCCCACCGAACGCTCGTGACGCGGTCGCTTTTGGATCTTGAGGATGCGATCACGGTCGACGTCGTCGATCCGTACCGTGACGACGGTGGCTGGCAGTTCACACCACAAAAAGAGGGGTGTACGACCGACTCGATCGGCGGGGTCGACTACCTTCGGGAGGTGTACACCGCCGCCGATTCCACCTACACGGGGCGTGTGACCGTTCCGGTGCTTTGGGATCGAGACGAAGAGACCATCGTCAACAACGAATCCCGCGAGATCATGCGGAATCTGACGACGGCCTTCGCCGACATCGGCAACGGGATCGACCTCGCTCCGTCCGACCGGCGCGAGGAGATCGATCGAACTCTCGACGAAATCTACGAACCGATCAACAACGGCGTCTATCGAACCGGATTCGCCGACTCGCAGTCGGCGTACGACGACGCCGTCACGGAGCTTTTCGACGCGCTCGATCACTGGGATTCGGTGCTCGCAGAACAGCGCTATCTCGTCGGCGATCGACTCACCGAAGCCGACATCGCGATGTACACGACGCTCGTCAGATTCGACGAAGTGTACCACACGCATTTCATGTGTAACCACCGACTCATCCGGGAGTACGACAACCTCTGGCCGTATCTGCGTGATCTGTATCAGACCCCTGGATTCGGCGACACGACGGTGATGGATCACATAAAGGAGCATTACTATACGACGCATCCGGACGTCAGTCCGAAACGAATCGTTCCGGTCGGCCCAGCCCCCGACTTCGAGGCCTCCCACGACCGCGGTTCCCTCCCCGGCGAACCGCCGGTCTGAAGCGATCCGAGCCGTCGGTATATACTGCTCCCGAGTTCCCGGTAGAATCCGCTCCACCCACTAAGTATATATAGGTGCATGACAGAGGTACCCATGAGTATGCCTGACACGAAACGAGGTCGAGAGAAGAAAGGAAATACGAAGCGACACCAGCGCCGTCGTCGTGAAATCCAGCGGGAACTGGAGGCGCGAAACGAAGAACTCGACTTCGAGAATCTCTACGAGGAAGAGGAACTGGAACTCGAAATCTGAGCGGGCTGCCGTATCTGGCACCGGCTTCGAGTGCGTTTCCGTCCCGAGAACCGAAACCCGGATAGCCGTCCGGCGGTAACGACGAGACGATGGACCGCCGCAAGTATCTGGAGGCGTGTCTCACCGCCTCCGCGATCGGTGTTGCCGGATGTCTCGACGGCGTCGAAACCCGTGAGATTCCGTCGACGCCGCCGATACTCGAAGACAGGCCCGTTGGCGTGTACTTCCCGACACACGTCGATGGAATGAAACCGATCGGAACCTCGGCGACCGACGAATACGCCGTTGGGCTGTTTTACACCTTTCCGCACCGCTTTTGGCGTGTCGATGCGACCACGTCGCGACCCGAAGAGGCGACGTTTCACGACGTTGACGGAAGCCAAGACGCCCACCTGATGGTCCTTCTGTGGGATCCCGAAACCGAAACGACGTTACCCGAGTCGGGTGTCACACTCGAGATCGAACGCGACGGACAGTCCATCGAGGAAGGCGTCGTCTATCCGATGCTGTCGGCACAGATGGGATTTCACTACGGCGCGAACTTCAGACTCGACGGCGACGGGGAGTACGACATCACGGTCGCCATCGGTGGAACGACCGTCCGCCGAACCGGAGCCTACCAAGGCCGGTTCGGTGATCCGGAGACGGTGTCGTTTTCGTTTTCATTCAGTGCCGCAGAACGTGCCGAAATCTCCTTCGAGCGAACGGCCGACCGCGCCGGGGATCCGGACGTTCCACCGGTGATGGACATGGACATGCCACTCGGCGTCGGAACACCGATTGCGGACCTTCCCGGAGACGTTCGCGGCACGGCGACGAGCGGCGATGCGCAACTCGTCGTAACCACACTCGAACCGCCGGCCGGAATCGGGGGTGACGGAACGTACATCGCTGTTTCGGCCCGAACGCCGTACAACGACCTCGTTCTTCCGACGATGGCACTCGAAGGCCGGCTCCAGCGCGACGGAGCCTCCGTCGTCGAAGCGGAACTGCAGCGAACGTTCGACGAGCGTCTCGGATACCACTACGGTATGGTTGTCGACGACGTGATGGACGGCGACGAGTTGACGATCGATGTCCTCACGCATCCACAGGTGGCACGTCACGAGGGATACGAGACGGCCTTTCTCGATATGCCCTCGGCGTCGCTCGTGTTGTAGCGCTCGACGTGGTCTCGTCGGGAACGCGGCCACACGAACCTCGGCGACGGGTTTATGCTCACAGCCGAACCGACGGGACGTATGACCGGGGTCACACTTGCCGAACTGCTCGAACGAAACGAGAGACACGCAGACGGACTCGATTTCGATTACTTCGATGCCGTTCAACTCGGACAACGGCCCGCAATCGTCTCGATCTGTTGTTCGGATTCACGTGTCTCACAGGAAGGGATGTGGAGCGTCGAAGAACCCGGGTGGCTGTTTACGGCCAGTAACATCGGCAATCGGGTCTGGAGCACGGTCGATGGCGACCGAGTCGTCGACGGGAGTGTCTGTTATCCGATCGAATACACTGATACGAACACTGTCGCCGTTGTGGGACACACGGGCTGTGGTGCAATCACGGCAGCGTACGAGGCTGTGGCCGGCGACGGACAGACGGACGACGATGTCCCGCCCGGCGTGGCCGACAACATCGAATCCCTTCGCGGAGTGATCGAGTCCGGGTTGGAATCGATCGACGAGACCGCACACAGCGACAGGGATGCGATCGTCAACCGACTCGTCGAACACAACGTCGACAGACAGATCGAATTCCTGCAGAACAGCCCCGATGTCCCCGACGACGAGAGCATTCTCGGATTCGTCTACGACTTCCAGGGTGGGTACCGAACCGTCCGGGGGCGTTGCTACCTCACGAACATCGACGGCGAAACCGACGTCGATCGGCTCGAAGCGCAGGTGCCGGATGGATACACCGATTACGTCCGACGGCTCCAGAGGTCGGAGTAGTTCGACACGATCAATCGAACGTGTAGGCCATCATCACCTCGTCGACGTACTCGCCGTCGATGGTGTAGTGTTCCTTCCGGATTCCTTCGGTCTGCCAGCCGTGGTTTTCCAGAAAGACGAGCGCCTCGTCGTTGGTCGTCGGGACGCTGTTGTACACCTTCCGATAGCCGTTTGCCTCTGCCCACTCCAGCCCACGCTCGATGAGTCGGCTGCCGATGCCCTCCTTGCGGAATTCGGGCCGGACGCCGACCGTCAACCCTGCGGTGCTCTGGAGTTTGTCGACCTGTGGGAGGTCGAGATGACACCACCCGACGACCGTCCCCTCGACGGTGGCAACGAAAAACACCCGCGATTCGACGGTGTTGTGTCGGGTGACGGAATCCTCGTACAGCAACTGTTCGGCGATGCTCTCTGCGACGACGTAACTTTCCTCTTCGGTTGCATCCCTGATGGTATCGATCAGATCCTCGAAATCGTCGTGTCGCGCGGGACGGATCGTGTAGCGGAGCCCATCCTCGGCCTCGTAGCGCTCGACGGACCCGACGTCGAGGGCGACCCGAAGCGTCCCGCCGTCGTCGTCGACGTACCCCCGCGCCTGCAGGCCTTCCAGCGCCTCTTGGAACTCCTCGGGTGAAAGCGACGTCATCTCTCGGACCTGGTGTCTCGCTGCGGTTCCGTGGCGTTCGACGTACCGATAGATCTCTTCTCCGGCCTCCGTCTCGAAGGTCGGACGTTCCAGCGTTTCCATATCGTCTATCCACCCGCCTCCGTTTAGTGCTTGTCGGTGAGTACCACACTCGATGTGTCGGCCGTTTTCACCGATCGAGGCCGACTCGATCAGGAGATCAGATCCAGCGTGAGCGGATAGTCGTACACCTCGTCGTTGCTGGCACGGATCATCGCAAGCACGACGAGAATCAACCACGCGAGTCCGAGAATCGGGAGCAAGACCACCCCGATCCCGAGCAGAAGCGTCAGCCCGACCAGAACGAACAGGAGCGTCCAGGTGATCTGGAAGTTCAACGCCTGTTTCCCGTTTCGATCGACGAAGGTACTCCCGTCTTTCTTCAGCAACCACACGACGAGCGGCCCCAGAATGTTCCCGAACGGGATCACGAAGCCGGAGAGTGCTGCTGCGTGCGTGATGATCGCCCACGTTCGATCGTCGCTGCTCACGTCCGAAGCGCCGCTGTCTTCGACACGGGACTCCCCGCCGGCCGTTTCGTCGGTTGGTTCCGCCGCCATGGTATCTGACCTGTGGGGAAGGTCTTAAAACCCCGGCCGGAGTGGTTTATAAAATCGGCGCTATTCAAAAGGCGGTCTTGACTACGTGGGCGCCAGATTTCTGTTCAAATCGCGGTCGGCGTCGTTTCTTCGACGGACCGCTCGCTGCTCACGGCTTCGCCGTTCGCTATCGAGGGCTCCCTGTGGTCGCCCTCGCTACGCTCGCGGTTGCGGTCTCAGAATATGCCACCTCCCAGATTTGAACTACCGAAAGGCTCGCTGTCGCTCATCTTTCGACTTCCCGCTCGCTGCGCTCGCGGGAACGGGGACAGCTCG
>JARWGK010000093.1:0-29777 GCA_040409725.1 Natronomonas sp. | reverse complement strand
TCGTGGTAGCGTTCGTCCGCGGCGTCGGTCGCCGCACCGAGGTACGTTCCGACGCCGATCGAAGAGGCGAAACAGTCGCCGAAGCGTCTGAAATACGTCCGGGCGAATACTTCGTGGAATCGATTCCGATAGGCACGCGTCGCCCCAGGGGTCGCCATGGCCCATATATGTGATTCGGAAACAAAAGTTCCGACGGCGGTCAGACCGAACCGTGCATCGATTCGAACAGCCGGTTGGTCAACTGCGGGTGAGAGCCACGACCCGTCGGCGGCGGCAGCGGCGTCTGACCGCCGCCCATCCGGGAATGGCCTCCGGCGCTTGCGCCGTCGATCCCGGAAAGAGCCGTCTGCAACACCTTCCCCATGTGGACCCGGTCGTCGCGTGATCGACCGGAGATGTGCAACGCACCGTCGTTTTCACCCGTCACGATCGCGGCGGTGACGCCCTCGAGTCGGACGAGTTCCTCCGCGGCCACGGCGAGGGCCTCGCGGTTCGACAGCGATCCGACGTGACTGACGAGAAACGGTCCATCGTGCGTCCGTCGATCGATCGCCCGCGATTTGATCTCGAGCGTTTCGGTGTCGAGTTCGGGGTGTGCGATCCGGTCGAGTTTGCCCGAATCTGCGGCGGGAAACAGAAACGCTGCAACGTCGAACTCGGCGTCAGTACAGCCGCGGGTGAACGCGGTCGTGTCCGATTGAATCCCGTACAGCAGTGCTGTCGCCAGTTCGGGCGGGATCGTCGGTCCCCCGTCCTGTTCGGCCGTCCAGCCGCGGTCACGAAGATACTCACCGACGATCCCGGCGCAGGCTCCCCGGTCGGGCCGGATGTCGGTGAACATCTCGCCGTCTCCGTTTCCGGGATGGTGATCGACGACCGCATACGGATCGAGGTCCTCTGCGCCATCGAAGCCGCGCGGGCTGTTGTGATCGACCAGAACGACGGTGTCGGCGGCGAGTTCGTCGGCCGATTCGATCCGATCGAACGAACAGTCGAGTACGGTTTCGAAGGCTCTGTTCTCGGAACGCCGGATCTTGCCGGGATACTGCAGCGTGGCGCGTGTTCCAGCCTGCTCGACGAGGGCACCGACGCCCATCGCCGCCGCCATCGAGTCGGGATCCGGATCGGGGTGCATGAGAATCGAGACCGAATCGCACTCTTCGATGGCCGCGACGAACCGATCGGCCTCCGAGCGGCGGTACCAGCGAAACAGGACAACGAGGCCGACGAGTGCGATCGCGGCGACGAGAACAGCCGACACTGTCACGGTCGGATCTTCGGCGGCCGTCTGACGCAGCGTCTCGAACGCCGCCACCCCGTCGACGCTCTCTAACTGCATAGTTCACCGGTAGCAGGGCGGTCGGTGTAAGTCTGGTGGGTTGTTTATCCGCCCCATTTTTTCGACAAACGTTCGATACTCAACCCACGTACTCGTCTATGGCAGCCTGATAACCGTCTCGGAACGTTGGATACTGCAGATCGTACCCGAGGCGTCGAAGCCGGTCGTTCGAGCAGCGCTTGCTCGTCAGAATGCGTCGGGTCGCCGGCTCCGAAAGGTCGTCCTCGAGTCGATCCGCTTTCGTCCGTTTCGGTGGGGGTTCGACGCCGCAGGCGTCGGCGAGCCAGTCGGCGAAGGCCCACTTCTCGACCGGTTCGTCGTCGACGGCGAGCAGCAGTTCCTCCTCCCGGGCCGTCGTGAGCAGAAACCGGACGACCCCGGCGGCATCGTTCCGATGGATCATGTTCAGATACCCTTCGGTTACCGGCCCTTCGAGATACCGCTGTAGCCGGTAGCGATCGGGACCGTACAGTCCGGCAAAGCGAGCGACGGCACCGTCGATGCCCCGGTCTGGAGCGTACTCCCGCGTGATCCGTTCGGCCTCCGCGAGGACCTTCGTCTTTTCAGTCGTCGGATCCAGCGGTGTCGTCTCGTCGACCCAGTCGCCGCCGTGGTCGCCGTAAACGCCGGTCGAGGAGGTGTAAACGAGCCGTTCCGGCGGCTCGTCTCGTTCGGCGAAGACGTCGATCGCTGTCCGGAGGCCATCGACGTACACCCGACGGGCCGCGTCCGCACCCCGGCCGCCCGAGGAGGCCGCAAAGACGAGTGAATCGGCGTCCGGAACGGCGGCCAGTGATTCGACGTCGGTCACGTCGGCGGCGACGGCCGTCGCGCCGGTGGCTTCGATCTCCGACAGCGCAGCCTCCGATCGGCGGACGCCGACTACGTCCTCGCCGCGGGCCCGAAGCTGTCGACACAGCTCCAGACCGACGTAGCCACAGCCGAGGACGACCGTCGTCATTTTTTGCCCTCGATGAAGCCGTAGAGGAGGGCAAACTCCCGGAGCGTCATCGGGAATCGGCCCTCGACCTTCGATTGAATCTCCCGTGCCTCCAGTTCGCCGCCAAGCCCCGATTCGATCGCCTCCACGTCGAGGACGGCCGTCGTCATGCCCATCAGAAGCGCATCACGGGAGAGCGTCGCAATCGTCTCGCCGTCGGGGTGCTCGTCGCTCACCCCGAGGATCGCCGCCGCGTCCTCGAGTGTCAGTTCCGATTCCGGCGACCGGCCCGCCGAAATCGCCGTGAGCGTCTCGCGGTCGACGCTCGTCGCCTCCGCAACCGCCGCAACGCCGGCGTCTTCGATCGCGGCGGCGACGGCCGTGACGTAGCGGTCGTACAGCTCATCGGTCGTCAGTTCCGTGGGCTCCTCGACGAGTTCGTGAAACATACGCCCCCGTTGGGCGGCTGCAGTAATACCGTTCGGGATTCCTCACCCGTCTTCGACGTCCGCAGCCTCGTCGGTATCCAGTTCGGTCGTACACCAGTGACAGAACGAAAGCGACGGGTCGAGGTCCTTTCCACAGGCCGGACACCCGGTTCCCCGGCGTTCGAGTCGGACGTTGTTGCGATTTGTCACCAGATAGGCGTCAGCTGTCGCAAACGCGGTGACGGCGATGACGGCCGCGACGACGAGAAGCGGGACACCGTCCATGGCGATAAACAACCCGAGTGCGACGGCGATGACATCGCTCGTGGCGAGTTCCGACGGTGCGAGGAACACGATGGCGGCGACGGTCCCGAATCTGATCGCGAGCCACCCCACCGCCCGACCCCACTCCCGGAGGTAGAGGTGGCCGAGGCCCGGCTGGAGGAAGCTCAACATCGCAGCAACGAGCGGTCGTTTCCGGGAACCCCCTTGCATTCGGTGTTGGCTTCTTCGCCACCATTTATAAATTCGCTGAAGCACACGGACGCATCGAGCAACGCATCACGAGAGGTCCGAAACGAGTCGACGAAGCGTTTCTAGGTCGTACTGTCCGGGGGCGGTCGCACGCTCGGGGTCGACCGGTGCGTACCCGATCCGGGAGCCGTATACGGGCGCAAGCGCACGGGTGTGGCGACCGGCTTCACCCATCGCCATCGTCGCAACGCCCGACTCGGCGTGTGCGCGGGTGGCGGCGAGCAAAGAGAGCGTGTCGTTTTGGTCGTGTGCCGTGACGGCGAGTTTGGCGATGTCGCCGACCTCGCCGGCGCGTCGAAGCAGCCGGTCGAGTTCGGCCCGCGGCGGCGTCTCCTCGAAGTCGTGTGTCGAAACGACGACGGTCACGTCGTCGCGGGTCGCCGCCGTCACGAGGTCGTGGCCGTCGCCGTTCGAAAGCGTCGCCAGTTCGACGTCGACGGCGGCGACGGCCTCGTGATCGATCGCCGTCTCGAGGGCCTGAATTCGGCCGTCGTCGTCGGCCTCGCCGCCTTCCCACTCCGGACGGTTCGTCACCAGAAGCGGCAATTCACCGTCGTAGTTGGCGAGTGCCGAAAGCGGTTCCTCGGCCAGATCCATCCGAAATTCGAGACAGTCGGCGGCCTCGCGGGCGGCCGGTTCCTCCGTCAGATCGGCCGTCGCTGCCGCGAGACGGAAGGAATCGAAGGATAGCTTCATGTGTCTCCCAGCGCCCGCGAAGACATAAAACGGCCCGTCTTCGGCGACCTACCTAAAACAACGAGAGAGTCCCGCCCTTCCCGTGAGGGACGAGCGTTCCGACGCTCTGTCGGAACCGAGGACCGAACAGGGCGGGCGTGAATCGCGTCACTTTCACTCCGCTCTCCACGGATTTATAGCCAGTGGGGTCGTACCGGGGGATAACAACTCGGGAAAAGTGGGTGTGGTTTGGCGTTCACCCGTCATCAAAAACGCGAGCCTGCCCGAGTCAGACGCGGACGCGAGTCCGAGTCAGGTGGATGGCACCGCCCGCACGGGCCAAGCAGATACCCAAACACATCACTCCCTCACGGGACTGACGGCTTGCGTGCAAACCGGAGTACCCGCGAGGGGAATCTTGCCTCCGATGATGTCGGACCGCCCGACCCCATGCGAGAGGAAACCTCGGCGTCGTCGGGCTTTGCCCGACTGCTTGCGGAGCTTTGCTCCGCTCTGTTTACCCCGAGGAGGATGTCATCGATCGCAGGTGTCGATCCCGAGCAGTCGGTTGCCGAGACAGCGTCCGAAAACGGCGTTGAAAAGCAGGCCGGCGCTTGCGAGGATGGCGAGGAGGCCATAGTTCCGGTCGGTCGCGTCCGTCGAAAGGATCGCGGCACCGGCCACCGCGAGGATCACACCGAGGACGGCACGCAGCTTTCGATCGATTCCGCCGACGTTTCGTTCCATCATACCTGTTTTCAGGAACCGAGGTCATATCAATCCTGACCGTAGTTGTCGGGCGCGGTCGCGGTTGGAGTTCGATCACCCGGCGGAGTCGCGTGACGGAGTCTCGCGGGACGGCCTCCGGATCGATGGAGCAAACGGACAGCCATACGATTGATTCGACAGAGTTCGGCCATCTTCCGCCGACCGTTCCGTCGTATACGTCCGGCTAATCCCTCGGCCCATTAAAATTTATTATGATTATGGAATGATATATATTCGTCGAGACGAACCATCAGGTGTGATGAGTGACGAAACCGAACCCGTCGTGATCGATCATCTGACAGTCGTTCCCGAGAACGCCGACGAGGTGACGGAGACGAGGTCGGCCGAGCGAAGCGCTCGATGAGTTCCGAGTCGTGGTTCGAGAGAAACCGCGTCTTTTTGCCGATTCCGGTGAGTCCTGTGGGTTTCGGACACGAAACCAACCTTCTTGTAGTCGCCTCTCTGTTTTTTGTGTATGGGACTGTTCGACCGACTCCGTGGCGGAGAAGGGCCACGGGTCGCCTTCTTCGGAATCGATGGTGTTCCCTACAGTCTGGTCGCCGACAACCCCGAGACGTTTGAAAACCTCACCGCGATCGATCGCGAGGGTGCAGGCGGGCCAATCGACTCGATCGTTCCACCGGAATCGAGCGCCTGCTGGCCGTCTCTGACGACCGGCGTTAATCCGGGCGAAACCGGCGTCTACGGCTTTCAGGATCGCGAAATCGGCTCGTACGACACGTACGTTCCGATGGGCAAGGACGTACAGGCGACCCGGGTGTGGACCAGAGCGACCGATGCGGGACGGAAGGCAACGGTGATGAACGTTCCCGTCACGTTCCCGCCGGATCGGGACATCCAGCGGATGGTGAGTGGCTTTCTCTCGCCGGGTGTCGAGAAGGCCGCCTACCCCGACGAACTCCGGGAGCAACTGGAGAATTCGAACTACCGGATCGACGTCAACGCGAAGCTGGGACACAAGGAGGACAAATCCGAGTTCATCGAAAACGCCCACAAGACGCTCGATGCGCGCTTCGAGGCGTTCAAACACTACATCGAGAAAGACGACTGGAACCTGTTTTTCGGCGTGTTCATGACGACCGACCGGATCAATCACTTCCTGTTCGAGGATTACGTCGAGAACGGGCAATACCACGACGAGTTCCTCGAGTTCTACGAGAAGCTCGATGGGTATCTCGGGGAACTGCGGTCGATGCTCGACAAGGAAACGACGATGATGGTCGCCTCGGATCACGGCTTCAGCAAACTCGACTACGAGGTTCACTGCAACGTCTGGCTCGAAGAAAACGGCTGGCTGTCCTACGAGACGGACGACCACAGCGGACTGGGCGACATCGCCGCCGAGACGCGGGCGTATTCGCTCATCCCGGGGCGGTTCTACATCAATCTCGAAGGCCGGGAGCCACGCGGAAGCGTCCCCGAATCGGAGTACGAGGCGGTTCGGGACGAACTACGGGCCGAACTGGAGGCGATGGAGGGGCCGGACGGCCGTCCCGTCGCAGACCGGGTCGTCACGAGCGAGGAGGCATTCCGCGGCGAACACGTCGACATTGCGCCGGATCTGATCGTGGTTCCGACGCACGGCTTCGACCTCAAATCCGGATTTCGCGGCGGTGAAGACGTCTTCGACGTCGGGCCGCGCAACGGGATGCACAGCTTCGACAACGCCTGTCTGTTCGTCGACAGCGACGACGCCGAGGTGGCCGATACGGACCTCTACGACATCGCCCCGACGATTCTCGAACTGCTGGACATGGACATCGATCGGACGGCTTTCGACGGCGCGAGCGTCGTCTGATCGTCGTCCGAGACCGACCCTCGATTTTATCAACGAAAGCGAGCCCAGAGTGGCTATGACCGAGGATCGAAAGCCCCACAGCTACAGCCTAGACCGCTCCGACACGACGGACGGCGGCGAGGATCTCGGGACGGATACGGTCACCGAAATCGACGGACTACAGGGAGATAACGACGAAAGCGAGTCGCTCCGTCGTCGCCTCGACGCCATAGAGCGAGCCGTCGGTGGCGACGGGTCGATTGAGGAACGGACGGATCGGATCGACGAACTGGAGGCGAGGGTGGCCGAACTGGAGGCGGCAACGCAGGCGATCCGAGGGTACGTCGGGACTGTCAAACACGTCAACGAGGAAATCGAGCGACGGGCGGACCTCGCACTGCGGAAGGTCGCCACACTGGAGCGACACGTGGACGGATCGGAGGTCGCGGCGGACGACGACACAGGCGGCGGGCAGACGCCGGGTGAACGGCCGACGAACGACACCGACGCGGCCTCCGAGGAGGCGTCTGAGACGGGTGACGAACACGAACAGTCGACCACAGCGACGGAGCCGTCGGGTCGGCTGCGCGACCTGCTGTGATCCGTGTCGTCCTCGCCGTCGTGTTGACCGTTGCCCTCTTCGGGGTGACCGTTCCGGCCGCAGAGCGGGCAGAACAGGAGCAGACTGCCGCAACGGCGACGGCCGAACTGGAGGCACTCGCCGACACCGCGGCGGCGCTGTACGACGAAAACGACCCGGTCGAGGTCGAAAACGGTCCAGCGCAGGCCGTCCTCTCGATAGCGATCCCGGAATCGGTGGTCGCCGATGGAGGGTCGGTTCGGATTGCCGACGACGAACTCGTCTGGCGGACGGACACACAGAGACACGAGGTCGACGCTTCGGTTCCCGTTCGGGTCGAGGAGCCGATGACGCTCACGGACGGTCGAGTTCGGCTGTCGCTCGTCGTCAGAGCAGAAACGCCGGTCGTCCTGATCGAGCGGTTCGACCCGGAGGTTGAAACGGGATGAGGCGACCAGACGGCACGTGTTCGATCGATTCCAGACGTCGACGGAGGGGTGTCAGTGCGACACGAGCTTCGAGGGTGATCGGCTGCTCGTCGATGCCGACGACTGTGCGGATAGCGGTGCACTCGCCTCGGAGCCCGACTGCCGGGAGACCGTCGTCGCGGCGCTCGAATCCCGTGACGTCGAGGGGATTCTCACGCGCTCTGCCGGCGTCGAACGGGCCTACGAGGGGTCCGGGGTCGGGTTGCTCGTCGCGGCCGGGCGGTTCGTCGATGCGGTGTCGTTTCACGACGAACCGCTCGCAGACAGGGCACGACGCGATCCACTCGGGGCGATTCCGGTCGCTGCCGGGCGAGGCGATCCGGCGGCCAGGATCGCCGCAGAGACCGGACTGGCGGCGTTCGATGGGGCAAGCTACGAGTCGATCCTCCGGCCCGACGTGGGGCCGACGGTCGCACGGACGCGGGTCGCCACACGACCGCCACAGCAGGCGACGCTCCGTGAACGACACGAGACTGACACCGGTGCGATCGTCCGGCTGTACGACGAGGACGGACTCGGTGTGTATCACCTGACACCGGTCGAACACCGGCTCGACGAGACGGAGACGGAGACACTCGAGAGGGCCCACGAACTGCTCGCAGCCGGGCGAATCGACGGCGGTGATCGAGCGATCCCGCGGGCGGTCCGGTCCGTCGCGGCCGAGGACGATCCGACGGGGACGCTCATCGGAGTCCTCAGAAAGCACACCCGTGGGCTGGGTGTGCTGTCCGACTGTTTCGCCGATCCGGCCGTTACGGACGTCTTCGCGACGGCTCCGGTCTCGAACAACCGACTTCGGCTCAGACGCGACGGAGAGACGTTCCGGACGAACGTCCGGATCACCGAGGACGGAGCAGCCGCACTCGCCTCTCGCTTTCGGCGGGCGAGCGGACGGGCGTTCTCGCGGGCCAGTCCGACGCTTGCAGCCACCGCAGACGCCGGCTCGCGCCGGATTCGGATCGCCGGCGTCACCGATCCGGTCAGCGACGGAATCGGCTTCACGTTCCGCGCTCACGACGAGACGGCGTTTCGGCTCGAGGATCTCGTCGCCAACGGAACGATCCCGCCGTCTGCGGCGGGATTTCTCTCGGTCGCGGTCAAGCGGGGCGCTGCGACGCTGCTTTCGGGGCCACGAGGGGCAGGCAAGACGACGTTGCTCGGTGCACTGCTTTGGGAACTCCCCGAGTCGGTTCGGACGGTCGTCATCGAGGATACGGCAGAGCTACCGATCGAGGAGCTCCAGACGGAGGGGCGGGACGTCCAGCCGCTGTGGGTCGCAACCGGCGAGGGGGAGTCGATCGAGGCGGCCGATGCCCTCAGAACCGCCCTCAGACTCGGTGATGGCGCGCTCGTCGTCGGCGAGGTGCGCGGCGAGGAAGCGCGGGTGCTGTACGAGGCGATGCGGGTCGGGGCTGCGGACGGTGCCGTCCTCGGAACGATCCACGGCGACGGCGGCGCGGCGGTCAAAGAGCGCGTCGTCACCGACCTCGGCGTCCCCGAATCGGCCTTCGGTGACACCGATCTCGTCGTGACGGTCGAGGCGTACGACGGTGAGGACGGGCGGCAGCGACGACTCAAGCGAATCGAGGAGGTTCGACGTGACGGCGAGGTCGGGTTCGATACGCTGTACGACGACCGCCTGTGTCTCGAGGGCAGCGCCACGGTCGCCGCTCTCGCGGATCCAACCGAGGCGGCCGAGGACGTCGTCTCGGACGTCGATCGACGCCGGGAGGAGCTGTGTTCGATTCGCTCCTGAGGCGGCTCGCTCGCCTCTCACCGCGGGAGGACGTTCCGGATGACGTCCTCGAGGTGACCGGCTTTCTCGAAGGGGATCCGATCACGCTCGCGGCTGCGGCCGACGGGGTCGGTGTCGTCGTCTGCGTCGGGTGTCTCCTCGGAGCAGCCGTTCTCGGATCACCGTCGGTGGCGATTCTCGCGGTCTTCGGTTCGATTGCCGCCGTTGCCATCTGTCGGGGAACCCTGCTCGTCGTCGCACACGGTCGGAGGACGCGGGCACTCGGGGAAGCACCGGACGTCGTCGGGCGAGCGGTGCTGCGCGTCCGCATCGCACCGACGACAGAGGGGGCAGCAGCCTTCGCCGCCGAACACGACGGGCGACTCGGGAAGAGCCTCGGTGGACACGTCCGACGCGCGCGTGGAACGCCGCGATCCGGTCTCGATTCGTTCGCCGAGGCCTGGGGCGAGACGTTTCCGGCGCTCCGCCGATCGGTCTCACTCGTCATCGCTGCCGCGGACGCGCCGGATGGGAAACGCGAGCGGACGCTCGATCGGGCGATGGATGCGGTGCTCGATGGAACGAGAAACCGGGCCGCAGACGCCGCCGAGTCGATACAGGGACCGGCGACGGCGCTGTATGCCTTCGGCGTTCTCCTCCCGCTTGCGCTCATCGGTGTCCTGCCGGCCGCTGGGGCTGCTGGAATCGAGGCGACACTACCGCTCGTCGTCTTCGTGTACGATCTGCTGCTCCCGGCGTGTGTCCTCGGCGTGACCGGCTGGCTGCTCGCCAATCGGCCGGTGGCGTTCCCGCCGTCACCGATCGATCGAAGCAAACACGAGGTGCCCGAAGGGTGGCTCCGGCCGATCCTCGCCGCTTTCGTCGCCGGCACTGTCGCCAGCGTACTCACGACCCCACTCCCGAGGTGGACGACACCGATAGCTGTCTGCGGAACGGCGGCTGGAACGGGGCTTCTGGTGCGCTACCGGCCGGTCATTGCGATACGCGCCGAGGCCCAGAAGGTCGAATCGCGGCTTCCCGATGGGCTGTATCTGGTCGGACGGCGGGTCGCAGATGGCGTTGCGGTCGAAACAGCCGTAGAGGAGGCCGCCGACGAACTCGACGGACCGGCCGGTGTGGCCTTCAGCGAGGCCGCTCGGCGACAGAAACAGCTCCGGATGGGGATCGAGGCGGCACTCGCCGGTGACCACGGACCGTTTGCGACGGTCCCGAGTCGGCGGACGGACGCCGTTGCGGATCTGCTCGGGATCGCTGCCTGGCAGGGGCCACCGGCAGGAGAGGCGCTCGTCGAAACCGCAGAGCACCTCGAAGCGCTTCGAGAGATCGAACAGCGATCCCGTCGCGATCTGGGTCGGGTTACCTCGACGCTGTCGAATACGGCCGCCGGCTTCGGTCCGCTCGTCGGTGGCTCGACCGTCGCGCTGGCGAGGGGCGTCGAAACGACCGATGCGATGGGTGGCAGTGCTCCACCGACGGCCGGTCTCGGGATCGCCGTCGGCTGTTACGTGCTGTTGCTCGCAGTCGTGCTGACCGTTCTGTCGGTCGGACTCGCACGCGGCATCGACCGTCCGACCGTCGGATACCGATCCGGGATCGCACTGCTCGTGGCGACTGCGACGTATCTCGGCGCGTTTCTCGTCGTCTCACAGATCTCGGTCGGGCTGTGAGGACGATCCGAGGCGACTCCGTATTTATATACGAAGACGGAGCCAGAGCCGCTATGTTCGACGTTCCGGTCGATGCGTGGTACGTCTGGGTCGGTCTGAGTATCGCAAGTGCGACGACCTTCGGCATCGCGGCCGCCGTTCCGGCGACGCCGCCGCCGGATGCCGCTGGGGCAACGGAGACGATCGACAACGTCGCCGCGAGTCAGTACGCTGCTGTCGGAGAACACCCGATGTCGAATGCCGACGAACTCCGCATCGCGGGCGACGTCGTCTCCTTGCGCGGTCCGGGCGGAACGGTCGACGAAACGCTGCTGTACGGGCCGGTGGCGCCGGCCCACGAGGGCGACCTCGCAGCCATCAGGCGAGGGACGCCGCCGGAGTCGGTGTTCGACTCACCGGTGGCGTTCAAACAGGCTATCGAGGCCGCTATCACAGCCGAGGCGGAGTATCACAGAACCGACCGGATCGTCGTCAGGCGCGTTTCCTGGGGAGGCGTCGATGTCACACTTGTCGGATAGAGGACAGGTCGAGCCACTCGCCGCCCTCGCGGCGGTGTTCGCCGTCGGCGCCGGACTGACGCTGTACGTCGGCGCACTCGACGGCCACTTCGCCGCCGATCGGGATAGGGATGTCGCGCCGACGGTGGCAGACCGGATGCTCGCGGAGTCGACGAGCGGTGGCGTCGTCACGCCGCCGATCGCCGATGCGGCAGACGAGGCACGGCCGACCGGCCACGCGACGAACGTGACGGTCGCTACGGGCGGGAAACGGTGGGCCGTCGGACCGTCTCCACCACCGGATGCCGAGCGGGCAGAGCGGCAGGTGAGCGTCCGTATCGACACCGGGATCGTTCGCCCGGGACGACTGGAGGTGGCCGTGTGGACCGAGCCGTGAGTACCGTCCTCGACGTGGCGATCTGTCTGCTGCTCGTCGGGGCGGCGATCACCGCACTCTCGATCGGGCCTCCAGAGGCGGACCGCGGCGTCGATAGCGACGAACCTGCGACCGTCCTCGCGACGAGCACCGCCGCGGTCCCGACGGGGATCGAAGATCATCGGACACACGACACACTCGTCGGACACCTCGCAACGGCGGCGGTGTTCGACGCAGAAATCGACGGAGAGCCGCTGACAGAATCACCGTACCCGGCCGCCGTCGAGAAGACAGTCGACGCCACACTCGGGGCGAGAACGTTCGTCACAGCCACGTGGGATCCGGCTGCCACGAACGGATCGACCGTACGGGGAACGGTTCGGGCTGGAAACCAGCCGCCGGCGGGGGCGACGGTCGGAACGACGACGGTCGAGGTCACCGTCGTGTCGAGAGGACCTCGACAGACGACGGCGGCGGCGGTGATCGACCGTCTGTTTCCGCCAGAACGGAGCCGACACGCGCTGTTGGACGCTCGGACGGCGAGTGAGACGGCGACCCGATACCGACAGACGGCCGACGTGCTCGGAACCTCCGTCGAATCCGATCTGAACGACGCCACGACAGTCGCCGCAAACGCCGCACTCGAAGCGGCGCTGGATCGACATCTGGCGGAGGGAGCCGACCACACCGTCCGGGTTACGATCCGACGGTGGGAGGAGTAGATGGACGACCGAGGCCGTGTCCCGTTTGCACTCGTCGGCGTTTTGCTCCTCGTGTCGAGTGTGACGCTCGTGGTGGCGGGTGGCATCGATCGAACCGGACAGCCGTCGACGGAGCGAGCACTCGAGGCGGCATCCGGGGAAGTACAGACGGCGGTGCACGGAGGAGCGGCCGAGGCCGCAGCCGAGGCGTCGGTCGATCCGGTGACACAGCCGGCGGATACGGTCGTCGGCGGTGCGCTTTCGGAGAACCGAACGTTCAGGGACGCACTCGAACTCCGGATCTATCTCGCCGTACGGGAACGGATCGACGGTATCGAAGTTAATCGAGGCGAAACGACGGCGACGGCGGTGCTTCCGCGGGTGGAACCGACGACATCGGGCTACCAGACGGCGATCGATCGCGTCCACGTCGAACGGGCAGGCGACGACGGTGCTGCCCTCCGTGTTCGGATCGACGATCTGAAACTCGTCGCCACCCGTGAGGGAAGCGTCGTCGAACGGGTCGAGCGCGAAACGGAGTCGGTCGTTTCGACGCCGGTGTTGTCCATGCACGACAGAACCGAACGCTTCGACGAACGGCTGGATGCGTCGGTTCTGGAGCCGGGGCTGTCACGTCGGTTGACGACGCGACTGTACCCGCTTGCCTGGATGCGCGGCTACGCCCAGTACGGCGGTGCGCCGATTTCGACCGTCGTCGGGACGCGACACGTCGAGTTGGCGACGAACGATGCATTGATCGCCGAACAACGGGCTGTGTTCGGCGACACGGACCCGGGTGCCGAACGGGGGATCGCCGCGGCAGGACGACGCGTCGCGACGACCGACCTGCTCGCAGGACTCGGCAAGGAGGAGTGGACCGATGCAACGCTGAAAGCTGCAGACGTACTCGAAGGGAAGCGTCCAGATCGGCGACCGGTCGGATCGTGGCGCGAGGAACCGGATTCGACGGAGACGACGGTCGAAATCGGGCCCTCCGCCGAGAAGGCCTACAGCTGGATGGTTGGCTTCGAAGACGACGGTCGTATTCACACTATCATGGATCGTGCTCACACAGTCGAAGCACGACTCGTGGCCGACGATACCGTCGTCGATCGATCGCGGTCTATCGATCGTCCGCCGTCAGGGTGGGAACGAATCGATGTCTCGACGTCGACGTCCCACCGGGTGCTTCCGGGCGGTAGCGGACGTCTCGATAGCGACGGGTGGACGACGCGTCGAACCCGGAGCTATCGGGTCATCGAAACAGAAACGACGACAGAACAGTGGGAACACGGAAACGAGACGACGACGACGGAGTCGATACGTCGGACGACACACCGGGTTACCGTCGCAAAGCAGGCACGAACACCACCGATAGACGGGACACCACAGGGACGACTCGACGGGAAATTGCGGTCGGCGACAGAGCGCGCAGTGCAGGAGGCGATCGACGACGGAGGTGGATCTCGTCAGGTCGCCGTGACCGCCATCTCCGGACGCGTCTCAGCGACGGGAACCGCAGAGATCGACCGGACGATCGACGAGGCGGCGGTAGAAGCGGACCTTCGCCGTCTTCGGGATCGCTCTCGGTCGATCGAGACGACAGTTTCCGGGCCGGCCGCTGCCGCCGGACGGGTGAACGCGCCGGCGGCACTCAGGGAGCGACTGGACGAACGGCGGTCGTCGCTGCAGGGCGAGATGGGTCGAACGCCGGAGAAACGAACACTCCGTGGAGTTCGGACGGCGTATCTCGAAGAACTCGACGACCGACTCGCCGCGCGCGAACGAACGCAGTCGACGACGAACGACGGAATCACCGGCAGAATATCCGAGTACGCCGACAGTGACACCCTCGACGGCGCGCTTGCTGCACACCGGGCAGCGACGCGACCCGATCCAGAGCAGCGCGTCGACCCCGCCGGAAACCTCTCCGTCGCCGTCGATACGTCACCGTCGTATCTCCCGACGGACCGAATTTCGCGGGATCGGATCGACGTCCGCGGCGGGGGAACAGTGACTCCGATGGCGACGCGGAACGTCAACCTGTTCAGTTCGCCACACGAGCAACTCGCCGGGTGGGTCTTCGATTCGCTTCCGATCGCAAGCGGTCGAGTCAACCTCGGAAACGCGGCGCGGACGCTGCAGGTTGCAGACGAAACCGAAGGGGTCGACGGCGACGACCTCGAAGCAGAAATCGAGGCAGCGATCGATCACGTCGAAGGAGAACTCGTCGCCGCTGCCGTCGAGGAGGGAATCCCCGAATCGACGGCCAGACGAGTCGTCCGGACGGATGCCGGTCCGGCGGAGACGGCGATCGCCCTCGCCGACGGGACGGCGACCGAACGGATCGTCTCACAGGTCGACACGGACGTCGAACGCGACCACCTCCGGATTCGGCTCGACGCCGCACGCGAGGAGGCGCTTGCAGACGATGCAGCCAGACCGCCGGAACCGACCACCTCGGCCGTCGAGGATGTCGTACGGGACGGAATACAGGACGAACTGGAGGACATCGTGGTCGAAGGCCTCGACGAGGAAAACGAACGGGCACGCACCCGGGTGCTCGGTGAGCGACTCGGCTCGCTGCCGGCCGGGTTGCCCATCCTCCCGACCCCGACGAACTGGTATGCGACGGCCAACGTCTGGTACGTCGAATCCGGTGGCCGGTACGAACGCTTCAGCCTCCGGGCCAACCGTGGCGGTCCGGCGGGCGCGATAACGTACGTACGCGACGGAAGCGTTGCCCGAATCGACCACGGCGGAGAGCACAGACGACTCGGAACGAACGATCGCGTCACGTTTCGGACCAAAACGGCCGTTGTCGTCGTCGTTCCACCCGGCGGCAGCGGCGTTGGCGACACCGACGGTATCATCGACGAGAAATCACCGGGGTGGCCGCCGTGAACGGGAATCGAACCGCGAACACCGCCGGCCATCGTCCCGTCACTTCTCGATGATACTCTCCTCGACGGCTTCACCGAAGTGTCGCGCGACGGTCTCGTAGAACACCAATACCTCGTCGCCGACCTCGAGATCCGTCACCGACCGCCGTCCGTCGGCGGTCGCGACGCGGATCGTCTCGGCGTTCTGCAACAGCGTCTCGATCCGATCGCCGTTTTCGAGTTCGGCCTCGACCCGAAACATCGGGCGTTTCTCGATCTTCGCCCGACCGACGATCGCCTCCCGGGTGTTCCCGTCGGTATCGACGATCTGAACCTCGTCACCCGAACGTAGCTCCGAGAGATACTTCGTTCCGCCGTCGGGGGTCCGGACGTAGGCGTGGACTGCACCGGCGTTGACCCGAAACGGACGCGAGGCGACGTACGGCGAATCGGCGGTCTCGGCGTGGACGAAGAACAGCCCTCTGGACATCGATCCGACCAGCATCCCCTCGTCGTCGGTCATGATCGACGCGGTATCGACACAGACGCGGTCGGCCGATCCGGTCTGTTCGATCTCGGTGATCGTCGCGTACTCCAAATCGAGTGATTCACGCCGAATCTCGTCTCGAACCTCGACGGTCGCCCGGATCTCGTCCGGCGAATCGGTGTCGAGCAACACGGCATCGGCACCCAACTCGAGCGTCTCGAAGGCCGTTTCGGCCTCCTCGGCGGTCTGGACGCCGGCGACGAGCTGTGTCTCATCGCCGATCCGGGCGATCAGGTTTTCGAGTGGAATGATCTTCCAGTCCTCGCCGACGACGATGGTGTGGTCGGCCTCTGTCGCTGCAGCCTCGGCGAAGGCCTCGTAATCCTCGTTGAGGATTCGGACGTAGGCGCCCGTTTCGCCGTCGGTTCGCCGAAGCGTCGTCAGGTCCGCCGATCCGGAGAAATCACCGGGAAGGTCGACGGTGCCGTCGCCTTCGCCGCCTTTCCCGACGACGACGGCATCCGGTTCGGCGGTGTCCTCCGGTTCGTCGTCCAGCAGATGTACGTCGTCGCCGGCAAACGCCGCGACGTTTACCTGTCCCAGATCACGAACGCGACTGACGTCGTGTCGATCGACGAGCACCCAGTCGACGCCGGCCTCGAGACCGGCGGTAATCCGCCGTTTCCGCGCTTCCCAGTCGCCGACTGAGTCGTCTGCTTTCAGCCAGATGGAGCGTGTCATACTCTCGGAGTCGGACGGTAGGGTATTTAAAATGGCGAAAAAGCTAGCTGAGATCGCTACAGAGACAGCAACGGTCGAGTACTTGGCTAGCCGATACCGAAGTCGATGTTATTACTCTTCGCCGCCGTACAACGCGTCGAAAAAGCCCTCCAGGTCTATCTCTACGAATTCAAAGAACAGTTCGAGCAGGCCAGTCTCACCGTGGTCTGTCGCCGCTGCAGTTCCCGAGAGCAACAGAAGTAGCAGAACACTGATCGTTGCAATTCGTGTCGTCCGTCGCATAGCCGTAGTTACGGGCAGAAACACTTGTATCTACCGACGGTATGTGCAACGAGAAGCCGAAGTCGTTCAGACCTCGACGGTGAGACCTGCTTCCTCCAGCGCCTCGGCTGCGGTCAGTTCGTCGTGGATGACGCCGGCGACGGCGGCGGCGATCTGCTCGGGGTCGTCGTGCTGGAAGATCGTCCGGCCCATCGACACGCCGGCGGCACCGGCGTCCATCGCACCGCGGACGGCCTGCAGCGTTTCGAGGTCGCCGTCGGGCGCGCCGCCGGCGATGACGACCGGCAGCCGCGTGGACTCACAGACGCGCTCGAAGCTCTCCGCGTCGCCGCTGTAGCCCGTCTTGATGATGTCGGCGCCGAGTTCCTCGCCGAGTCGAGCGGCGTGTCCGAGCGATTCGGGATCGGTGCTGTCGATGTCCGGACCGCGGGCGTAGGTCATCGCAAGCACCGGGAGGCCGTATTCGGCGGCTTCGTCGGTGAGTTCACCCAGTTCCTCGATCTGTTCGCGTTCGTAGTTGGAGCCGACGTTGATGTGGAAGGAAACCGCGTCGGCACCGGACCGGATCGCCGTTTTGACGCTTCCGGTCGTTCGCTTGTCGTTCGAATCGGGGCCGATCGCCGTCGAGCCGTTGAGGTGGACGATGTAGCCCGCGTCGTTGAGGTTCGAGTGCACCCGTGGCGCGATTCCTTTCTGTGTCAACACGGAGTCTGCACCGCCCCGTGTCACCGCGTCGATCGTCGATTCGATGTCGACCAGTCCCCGGACAGCCCCGAGTGTGATCCCATGGTCCATCGGTACGATAACGTACCGGCCGTCCGTGCCGATCCGCTCGAGGCGTGCGGCCTTGCCTGTCTGCATACCAGTGAATGTGTAAGGTTACCTCAAGTTCGTTCCGGTCGCGGTCGACGCCCCGCACCCAAGACGGCCCCCTCCTTGAGCTCGGCGGAGAGTTCACGGAGGCGGTCGGCGGTTTCCTCGGCCGGAACGTCGTCTTCGTGACCCTCGGCGACGATATCGACGAGTGCCGAACCGACGATGACGCCGTCTGCGCCGGCGGCGGTCACCTCCGCCGCCTGCTCGCCCGAGGAGATCCCGAATCCGACCGCCTTCGGAACGTCGTACGCCGAGAGCCGTTCGAGGCTCTCCCTGGTGCGATCGGAGACGTCCGTGCGAGCACCGGTCACGCCGAGGCGGGCCTGCACGTAGACGTATCCCGACACCTGCGACATGATCCGTTCGAGTCGCTCACCGCGGGTCGTCGGCGCGACGATGAACACGAGATCCTGTCCGTTGTCGTCACAGGCCTCCCGGAGCGGGTCGGCCTCCTCGGCCGGTAGGTCGGGAACGACGAAGCCGTCGATGCCGACCTCGGCCGCCCGGTCGACGAAGTCCTCGATCGGCGTCTCGCCGTACTGATAAATCAGGTTGTAGTAGGTCATACAGACGAGCGGCACCTCGACGTCGAGAGCCTCGACGAACTCGAAGAACCGGTCTGGGGTCATCCCCCCCTCCAGCGAACGGACGATGGCCTGTTGGATCGTCGGCCCCTCCGCGATCGGCTCCGAAAACGGCAGTCCGAGTTCGATCACGTCCGCACCGCCTTCTGCGAGCGCCTCGACGTAGGAAATCGAGGACTCGAAGTCGGGGTCACCGGCGGCCAGATAGGGGACGAAGGCCGGCTCCTCGAAGGCCGCCTTGAGGCGTGACACTACTCCAGCACCCCCATGGACGGCGCGTTTTCGATGCCGCGCTTTTCGGTTTCCTCGATCGCCGCCTCCAGATCCTTGTCACCGCGTCCGGAGACGTTGACCACGATCGGTTCGGCGATGTCGTGATCGAGTGTGGCCTCGGGACCGAGCACTGCTTCGAGGTACCCGAAGGCGTGGGCGGTCTCCAGCGCGGGGATGATCCCTTCGGCGGTCGACAGCCGGTGGAAGGCCTCCAGTGTCGTGTCGTCGTCGACGTTGACGGGCCGCACCCGACCCTCGTCGACGAGGTGGGCGAGCTGTGGCCCGACGCCGGCGTAGTCCAGTCCGGAGGACACCGAGTGTGACTCCATGATCTGGCCGTCGGAATCCTGCAGCAGCTTCGTCCGTGCGCCGTGGAGGACGCCCTCGTCGCCGACGGAAAGCGACGCCGAGTTCGGTGCGACGCCACGATCCTCGTCGACCTCGAGCGTCGATCCACCGGCCTCGGTTGCGATCAACTGGACATCCTCCTCGAGGAAGTCGGCGAAGATGCCCATCGTGTTCGAGCCGCCGCCGGCACAGGCGACGACCGACCCCGGCAGCGATCCGGTTTTCTCGATCGACTGCGTCCGGGTTTCCTCCGCGATGACCGAGTGGAAATCCCGGACCATCGCCGGGAACGGCGCCGGGCCGACGATCGACCCGATGACGTAGTGGGTCGTCTCGACGGATTCGGCCCAGTCACGCATCGTCTCGCTGATCGCTTCCTTCAGCGTCCCGCGGCCGATGTCGACGGGATTGACCTCGGAGCCGTTGATCAACATCCGGAAGACGTTGGGGCGCTGGCGGTTGATATCGCGGCGACCCATGTAGATCTCACACGGCATATCGAGGTGGGCCGCGGCCATCGCCGTCGCGGTTCCGTGCTGTCCGGCACCGGTCTCGGCGATGATGCGCTCCTTGCCCATGTACTTCGCGAGCAACACCTGCCCGAGGGCGTTGTTCAGCTTGTGTGCACCGCCGTGCAGCAGGTCTTCTCGCTTGAGATACACCTCGGCGTCGTAGCGCTCGCTCAACTGATCGGCCCGTTGCAACGGCGTCGGACGGCCGCCGAAATCCGCAAGTCGCTGTCGGAACTCGTCCATGAAGCCGTCCTCGTTTTCGAGAACGTACCGCTCGTAGGCGTCGGTCAGTTCCTCGATCGCCGGCATCAATGCCTCGGGGACGTACTGTCCACCGTACTCGCCGAACTTCAGCTCTGCTTCTGCGTCTGTGTCTGTGTCATTCGTGGTCTTGCTCATCTGTCTGCTCCCGTGATCCGTCTGGTGTTCGTCCGGACGTTGCCGTCCATGATCGCCGATCCAACGAGCAATGCGTCGGCGCCAGCCGAACGCATCCGAGCGACATCCTCGGTCGTCTCTATGCCACTCTCCGCAATCAGCGTGACGCTCTCCGGAGCCGCCGGTGCGACGGCCTCGAACGTCGAAAGGTCGACCTCCAGTCGCCCCAGATCCCGATTGTTCACCCCGACGACATCGGCACCGGCCTCGATCGCCGCCTGCAGTTCCGCCTCGGTGTGCACCTCGACGAGCACCTGAAACCCTCGGTCGCGGGCGGCGGCCAGCATCGCCTCGAGGTCGTCGAGAAATCGAGCGATCAACAGTACGACATCGGCCTCGACGACGTCGAGTTGTGACTCCTCGAGGATGAAATCCTTCCGCAACACCGGCACGTCGACGGCGTCTCGGACGGCCCCGAGCGTTTCGGGTGAGCCACCGAAATGCTCCGGTTCTGTCAGTACAGACAGCGCCGCAGCCCCACCGTCGACCATCGCCTCCGCCAGCACGACGGGATCGTCGGTCCGTTCGCCGTCCGTCGTCGGACTCGTCGGCTTGATTTCGGCGATCACCGGAACCCGACCGTCCGCCTCCGCGGATTCGAACGCATCGGTGAGCGATCGGGGCTCGACCGACAGCCGATCCTCACCGCCGCCGCGGTCGGCCGCCGCCGCGAGAATCGACCGAACCGGTGCCGCAAGCTCCGCTTTATTGTCCATCGTTGTACAATGATGGACGCATTTGGACATAAGACTTCCGTTCGAGTCCGCCAAACTGGGCGATGGAACCCACGACAGCGGGAAGTTTCAAGCCGAAGAGGCCGCTCCGTAGGGTATGGAGACGGAAGGCGAAGCCGGCATTTACGCGCGGGAGTCGGCCTATCTCGAGTGTTACGTACAGATCGGTATCGCAGGCGGGCGACTGTTGTCCGTTTCCTTCCCCGACGGACCGCCAGCGGACGCACAGACGGAACAGCCGCTTTTGGACCGAATCGAGGCGTATCTGGAGGGAACGACGGACGCGTTCGACGACGTCGAGGTAGCGATGACGATGCCGACGGACCATCAGAAAGTTCTGGAGGCAGTCCGGGACGTTCCCTACGGCGAATCGGCGTCCGTCGAGGACGTTACCCGGATGGCGGGGCTCGATCCGGAGGACAGCGAGGATCAGACGCTCGTTCGAACGGCTCTCGCGGAGAATCCGACGCCGCTCGTGATCGGAGACCACCGGATTCGGGACGGGCCGAGTGCGGCACCGCCGGGGATCGAACAGCGGCTTCGCTCACTGGAAGGCCTGTAGCGACAGCTCGACGCCGTCGTCGATGCGTCTTCACTCGTCGTTGCTTCGATGCGACTCACGCGGGTGGTGGGAACTACCCCACCTACTCGCCGAAGGGTTCGACGCCGAGTCCCTCGAAGACGACGAACTCCACGGCGTTGACGAGGTAGTGGGCGACGACGACGACGAGGAGACTGTTCGTTACCACGAAGGCGGTTCCGAGTACGATCCCGAGTGATCCGGTGACGATCACGCCGAGACGGCCCTGTGCACCGTGGCCGAGGGCGAAGGCGACTGACGAGAGGACGACGAGCAGCCACGGTGACACGCCGAATCCGGCTTCGAACGCGCCGATCAAAGCCGCCCGAAACAGCAACTCCTCGAATCCGGCGACGATCGGCAACACGACGACGAGCAACACGACCCAGCCGGCGGTCGAATCCGGGGTCAAAAGCCCCCTGAGCCCTTCGGCTGGATCGGCGCCGAACGCCTTCGCCAGACCGCCGGCGAGCGTGTTGGCGAAGGAAAGCGCGATTCCGAGGGCGATTCCGGCGAGCAGTTCATCCCGGAGCGTCATCACGCCGGCACCGACACCGAGCGCCGAGGAAGGGACGCCGCTCAGCCACACGCCAGCAAGTAAGACGACCCCGAACAGCCCCTGTGAGAGTGCGACGTTGACGAACAGCAGTTCGGTCGACGGCGCAGCCGAAAGCGTCCGTTCGGCCGGGGTCGACGGCTGTGTATCGACGGCGACGGCCTCGAGGTGATCCGTGCCGTCGGGCAGCCGGTCGAGTCGCCGGCGCTCACCGCGTGTGAGTGGCCGGACACCGTCGAGTGCCGGCTGAGAGAGTCGAGCGAGTGCGAGAAGAAACAGAAGAACCGACAGCGTGATCCCGGCGAAGACGCCCCACCGGGTCACGGCGTTACTGTGGGCTCGGGCTGCCGGCGGAACCGACTTCCCGCTGTTCGAGCGCCTGACCGGTGATGCTCTTCAGGCGGTCGATGAGACCGTCCTTCTCGGGTTCTCCGGCCAGCGCAACGTCGAGCACCTCGGAGATGTGTGAGACCGGAACGATCTCGATCATCTCCTTGTACTCGTCTTCGATCATCACGTCCTGTTCGTTCGCCTTCGGGATGATGACCGTATCGAGGCCGGCCTTGGCGGCTGCCTCGATCTTGTGTGTGACGCCGCCGACCGGCAGCACGTCACCGCGGACCGAAAGCGAACCGGTCATCGCCAGATCCTGTCGGACCGGTACGTCTTCGAGCGCCGAGATGACGGCCGTGGCGACGGTGATCGAGGCGGAGTCGCCGTCGACGCCACCCTCGCCGGCCTGAACGAACTGGATGTGAACGTCCTTCTGTGAGATGTCCTCGTCGGAGAACTTCTTGATGATGGCGGAGACGTTCTGGACGGCCTCCTGTGCCATCTCCTTCAGCTGTCCGGTGGCGATCACCTCACCGGGCCCCTGCGACGGCGTGACCTCGGCCATAACCGGCAGGACGATCCCGGAGTCTTCGCCCATGACGGCGAGACCGTTGACGCGACCGACCACGTCGCCCTCGTTGACCGTGAGCTCGTAGTCCTTCCGGCGTTCGATGTAGTCGTCCGCGAGCTGCTGTTCGATCGAACGCGAGCGGGCCTTCGCCTGCAGGACATCCTCTCGTCGCGTGAGCTCTCTGTTCTCGCCACGTGCGATGTCGCCGGCGACGCGGACCAGTCCACCGAGGTTCCGGAACTCCAGTGTGAGGTGGCCCTTCCGACCGGCGCGGCGGCGGGCCTCGAGGATGAGTTCCTCGATCGCGTCGTCGGTGAAGTGTGGCAGCCGACCGTCGTTCGTGACCTCTTGGGCGACGAAGCGGGCGTACTTCCGCCGCATCTCCGGGGTATCCTCGATGGTGTCGTCCATGTACACCTCGTAGCCGTAGCCCTTGATCCGGGAACGCAACGCGGGGTGCATGTTCTCCATCGCATCGAGGTTCCCGGCGGCGACCATCACGAAGTCCGTTGGAACGGGTTCGGTCTGGACCATCGCACCCGAGGAACGCTCGGATTGGCCGGTGATGGCGAATTCGCCCTCCTGAATCGCGGTCATCAGCTTCTGCTGGGAGCGGATGTCGAGGGTGTTGATCTCGTCGACGAACAGCACACCCTTGTTGGCCTTGTGGATCGCCCCGGCCTCGACGCGGTCGTGGCTGGGCGTCTCCATTCCACCGGACTGGAATGGGTCGTGTCGAACGTCGCCGAGCAGTGCGCCGGCGTGGGCTCCCGTGGCGTCCTCGAAGGGCGCGACCTGCTGGTCGGCGTTGTTGACGAGCAGGTTCGGCACCATCGCGTCGCTGCCCCGGTTCATGTACCGGAAGGCGAGGTAGATGATACCCGCGGCGATGATTCCGAGCAGCAGTTGCTGGGCGATGAGGATCGCGTATCCGAAGACGACGGCGATGATGATCCACATCAAAAACGACCGCATCTGGTTGCGCTTTCGGGCCTCTTCCTTGTGGGCGTCGACGATCTGTTCGCCCTTGCCGGCGGGAACGGTCCGAACCTTCGGTTCGTTGCCGTCGTCGGGGTTGTGATAGATGAGAACGTCCTGCAGTTCTTCCTTCGGAAGCAACTGGCTCATCGCCTTTGCGAGCATCGATTTACCCGTTCCGGGCGATCCGATCATCATCACGTGGCGGCGCTGTTTGGCCGCCTTGAGGACGATGTCGCGGGCGTGGTCCTGGCCGATCACCTGATCGACGAGCCGATCGGGGACCTTGATGTCGTCACTCGAATCGATCTGCAGTCCGCCGAGGAGATTGTCTTCCTCGTCTTCGTCGATTTCGACCTCGGAGTCGACGTGGACCTCGCTGCCGAGGTCGGAGCCGTCGAGGAGGTCTTCGTCGTCGTCCAGCACCTCGTCGGCTCCGAGTTGCTGATCTGGTTTGTTGCTCCGGTCGCGGTCCGGGGACTGGTCCGGGTCCGGCGTGATGGCGTCTTCGAGCGGCGATCCCGGTTCGGGGAACTCGTCGTCGGGATCTGACTCCCCCGTCGTAGGGTCCTCCGACTCCTCGGGCTCCTGATCGGTTCGCTCCCGGGAGTCTTCCGGCTCTTCACCCGGCCGGGCGTCTTCGTCGGACGCCTGGCGTCTGTCGCCGGCGGTGTCGTCTGGGTCCGTTTCGTTACTCATAGAACGGTTACTGTCACCTCTAGGGACGGCCCGTCGACTGATATACTTTCTCCCCGAGGCGGACACCCGTCCGTGGAATATCGCAAGACTGCGGTGGGTTAGAGGCAGATGACTCGTGAGCGAGCACGACCCACTGTGTTTATAAAATCAGATGCCGTCCACCCGATATGAGGCGTGGGTTCTACATCGGCCGGTTTCAGCCCTACCACGAGGGCCACCAGACGATGGTCGAACGGATCGGCCGCGAGGTCGACGAACTCGTCGTCGGAATCGGCAGCGCCGACAAATCACACACCGTGCGCAACCCCTTCACCGCCGGCGAGCGAATCATGATGATCACGAAGGCACTCGTCGATCACGACCTCGTCACGTATGCGGTCCCGATCGAGGATCTCAACCGCAACGCGGTCTGGGTCAGCCACGTCCAGTCGATGAGCCCTCGGTTCGACATCGCCTACTCGAACAACCCTCTCGTCGTTCGGCTGTTCGAGGAAGCCGGAATCGAGGTCCGGGAGTCGCCGATGTACCGCCGCGAGGAGTTTTCCGGCACCGAGATCCGGGAACGGATGGCCGCTGCCGACGACTGGGAACGGCTCGTCCCGGATGCGGTCGTCGAGGTCGTCGAAGAGATCGACGGCGTCGAACGCATCCAGCAGATCAGCGCCTCGGACGCCCACGGCTCCGACGACAACGGCGATCCGGCCGACGAATAATCCAAACGACAGTCGATGATCACGCTCACCTCCGATTTCGGCACGCCGTATCCGGCGTCGATGAAAGGGGTCGTGCTTCAGAAAAGCGACGCCAGGCTCGTCGATATCGGTCACGACTTCCCGCGGCAGGACGTTCGGACGGCCGCCTTCTGGCTCCGGGAAACGCTGCCGACGTTTCCGCCCGCGGTCCACCTCGTCGTCGTCGACCCCGGCGTCGGAACCGATCGACGGGCGATCGTCGTCCGCGCCGGCGATCACGCGATCGTCGCCCCCGACAACGGCGTCGGACTCCCGGCCGCACGGACACTCGCCGATGGGGCCAGATCGGACGGCAGCGCCGAACTCGTCTGCTTCGAAATCGGGATCGAGGACCCCGACTCCGCGACGTTTCACGGCCGCGACATCTTTGCACCCGCGGCCGCCGCCGTTCACGAGGCGGCGTTCGCCGAATCAGACGGCGCGATCGAGTCACTCGACTGCGTCGCCGGCCGGATCGACGATCCGGTCGACCTCTCCTTTCCACAACCGGAACGAACGGCGGACGGAGCCACGGGAGAGATCCTCGTCGTCGACGAGTTTGGCAACAGCATCACGAACGTCCCCGGCGACGTGCTGTCGGGCCACGACCGGATCCGCGTCGACGGCGAATCGATCCCGGTCGTTCGGTCGTACGCGCACGCGAGTCCGGGCGACCGGGTCGTCACCGTCGGCAGCCACGGCAACGTCGAGTTGGCGGTGAATCGGGGCCGTGGAGACGACGCCTTCGGCGTCGAGGTAGGCGATCGAATCGAACTGCGGTATAACAGTTAGCGGCAGCTTATTTTGCCGAGATGACGTCGTCGATGCGGGCGATCATCGTCGCCGCCTCGGTGGCGGATTCGACGGCCTCGTGTTTGACCGCGGCAGGATCGAGGATTCCGTGTTCGATCGGATCGCCGACGGTACCGCTTTGACCGCCGGAGATCAGTCCGGCGCGGCCCTCGGCGTCGTGGGTGGCCCGGAGGTCGACGAGGGCGTCGATCGGGTCCATACCGGTGTTCTCCGCGAGCGTGCGCGGAAGGACATCGACGGCGTCGGCGAAGGCCTCGATGGCGAGTTGCTTGCGGCCCGAAACCGACGCGGACTGTGAACGGATGTGATCCGCGATGGCGATTTCCGTCGCGCCGGCGCCGGGGACGACGCCGCCGCGGTCGAGGGCGGCGGTGACGACGTCGAGTGCGTCCTGCAGGGCACGCTCGAGTTCGTCTGCGACGTGTTCCGTGCCGCCGCGGGCGAAGACGGTGACGGACTTCGCGGCAGCACCGCCCTCGACGAAGACCAGATCGTCCTCGCCGTAGCGCTCGACGCGGACGGTGTCTGCTTCGCCGAAGTCGCCCGTCTCGTAGTCCGAGAGCGTCCCGACGATCCGGGATCCGGTTGCGCGGGCGATCGATTCGGCTTCGTCGTCGTCGACGCTCTCGAAGGCGAGGATGCCTTCGGTTGCGAGGTGTGAGGCGACGAGATCCTCGACGTCACCGGTGACGAAGGCGACGTCGACGCCCGTCTCGGCGATCGTCTCGGCGTAGTCCCGAAGTTCCGACTCCTCGGCTTCGATCGCCGCGTTCAGCTGATCGACGTTCGAGATGTCGTACTCGGCGTCGATGTCCGATTCCTGTACCTCCAGATCGACGTCGAAGACACCGACGGTGGCGTCGTCGATCCGACGCGGCATGTCAGTGTGAACCGGCTCCTCCTCGGAGATGACACCCTGAATCAGTTCGGTGGCCGAGGCTCCGGCTCCCGTCTGGGTACGGATCGAGATGGCGTCACGGTCGACGCCGTCGTCGGTCGCAACCTGACGGATCGCATCGACGACGGTTTCGGCGAGTGCGGCGGCGTCGATGTCGCCGGTTCCCTTGCCGGTCATCGACGACTCCGCGACGGAGACGAGTTCGTCGTCGTCGGGATCCGAGATCGTCACCTCGTCGATCGCCTCTCTTGCGAAGCCGGCGGCCGCCTGATATCCTTCGACGATGGTCGTCGGATGGACGTCGTCGTCCAGGAGGTCCTCGGCCTGCGACAGCAGTCGCCCGGCGAGAACGGAGGCGGTCGTCGTGCCGTCGCCGACCTCCTCTTCCTGTGTCTCTGCGACCTCGACGATCATCTCCGCCGCGGGGTGTTCGATGTCCATCTCCTGGAGGATCGTCGCCCCGTCGTTCGTGATGACGACGTCCCCCGAGTCGGAGACGAGCATCTTGTCCATCCCGCGTGGGCCGAGTGTCGTTCGTACCGATTCGGCGATCGCCTTCCCCGCGTTGATGTTCGACGACTGGGCGTCCTTGCCGCGGGTTCGTTCGGAGTCCTCGCTGAGAATAAACATCGGCTGTCCGCGCCGCTGGCGCATTTCCTGTGACATACTCATTTACTATGTCCAAAGCGGTTCTATATAAAAATTCCGTAAGCGTGACAGTTCGAGTCGGCGAGAGAGCGGTTCTGAGACGGTTCCTCGTCCGCGTCAGCCCCGTCGATCGTACACCGAAACGGCGCGGTCAGTTCGTCTCGACCAGCCGTGTGGATTTCGGCGGGGAGTTCGATCCCGGAATCGGGCGCGCAGTCCGTCGAGGGTGCCACGGAGCGTCCCGGAGACGACGTCACGACCGTTGCCGAACCACGACGTCGGGCGGGCATCGCCGCGGAGCACGTCGATCAGGGCGGATCCGGCGTCGGTGATCGCGTGACGGATCGTCCGAAACGGGCCGGTTGGGTGGAAGCCGTAGTTTTTCGACAGCCGATAGGAAAGCGACCGATACCGTTCATACCAGTCACGACGCTTGCTGCCGCCGTCTGCGGCGGCCTCCTGTGCGACGCACATGCCGGGCGCCCACGAGACGTCGAACTCCAGTGCGGCGAGGCGGTGGGCGGCATCGCGTGCGCCACCGATTTCGAGATACTCGTCGAAGCCGTCGATCGCCTCTAGGGCCGTCCGCGTGAATCCGGCGTTGCCGCCGTTGAAGTACGTGACCGTCCGGCCACGGATGTCGCGACGCTCCGGGGCGTCGGTGACGACGCCACCCCGGAGTCGTTCGTGTGTCGGGCCGGTGAGCACGTCCGCATCCGAGAGGCCCGCTCTGACGGCCGCAAACCAGCCGGATTCGACGACGACGGTCGGATCGAGGAAGGCAACGGCGTCGCCTGTCACCCGATCGAGGCCGGCATTTCTGGCGACGTTTACGTTCCGGTCGTCGACCTCGACGAGCACGTCGACGTCGTCTCGGCTCCGGATCATGCCGCTCGTCCCGTCGGTGGACGGGCCGTTGACCACGACGAGTTCGGCCGGGCGCTCCGGTTCCAGCGCGTCGAGACATCGCCGAAGCGCGTCGCAGTCGTTCAGCGTCGGCACGACCACTGAAACATCCATACCGGTATGTACCACTCCCGGAGGCTAAAAACGTGTCCACACCGAGCCCGGACTACCGAACCTCGGCGTTCCAGTACGACACGGAGGCGAGTCGACGGCCGGGATCCGTCTGCCCGAATGCGACGTCTGCGTCCCTGATCGGCCGGGCGAGCCAGTCGGGAATCTCACGGTACAGACCGTAGGGGACGACGAAGTCGTGGGCGGCGTCGGCGAGTCTGAGATCGGAGGCAAGCAGCAGTTCGCGGACCTCACGCGAGGAGTAGAGCCGCGATCCCATCGGGAGGAGCCAGTTGTAGATCAACCGCGCGGAGTAACGGTTGAACGTGTCGAAAAACACCTGCTCGCTTGCGACGCGTCCCATCTCGCGGAGGAACGACTCGGGGTCGTCGGCGAGGTGGAAAAACCGCATGGCGAACACCGCATCGAAGTGGTCATCCGGAAACGGGAGCCGTCCGGCGTCCCCGACCATGAACTCCGGAGAGAGGCCGCTCTGTCGGGCCTTCTGTCTGCCCTGTTCGAGCATCGCCTCGGAGATGTCCATCCCGATGACGTCTGCCCCCTGGTCTTCGAGCATCACCGTGAATCGACCGGTTCCGCAGGCGACCTCGAGGATTCGCTTGCCTTCGAGTGGTCCGAGGGCGTTCAGAACTGCTTCCTTCTCGCGGCGGTCGATGTACTGCCCGCCCTGAGAGAACCGCTTGTCGTCGTAGGCCTCCGCGATTTCGTCGGCCTGGTACCACTCCTGACCTTTCACACTACCGACCTTCCTGTCGGGGAATACAAAAGGATGCTGGATGGCCTCGGCGGAGAGAACCGTCCCGACGCAGCGGACGCCGCGGCGGACGGGAGATCGCCAAACGCCCTTGGTGGCAATAAATGTCGAGGCCGTATGTATAAGGATGGGTGGTAGACTTCCTATTGTAGGTATTGTTTTCACCCCCATATAGCCAACCTTTATACGTCGAATCGTTGCATGAATGTACATGACCACGCTAACGGAAGACCACGCGCCACAGACCGAGTCACCGCTTGCGGACCCGGAGTTCCGTGAATCACTCAGAGAACTGCCGCCGAGTGCGAAGCTCGTCGCCAAGGTGCTCGAAGGTGACGCACCGCTGTCACAGGGCCAACTCGCCGAGGAGTCGCTGCTCCCGGATCGAACCGTCCGCTACGCGCTCAATCGCCTCGAAGACGAGGAACTCGTCGATTCGCGGTACTCCTTCCACGACGCCCGAAAGCAGGTGTA
>JARWGK010000092.1:0-6966 GCA_040409725.1 Natronomonas sp. | reverse complement strand
GCCACGGAGTTGCGGTAGTTGCCCCACTCGTCGTAGAAGGCCTCGTAGACCCGTCGGCGAACGTCCCGGTCCGTGTGTTTCTGCAGCGTCGTGAAGTTCGACAGCGTGATCCGTCGCTCCTCGCCGTCGACCTCGACCGCCGGAAACTCCATGTCGGCGTTGCTCAGCATGTTGTACACCTCGCCGGCAGCACCGGTCACCTCGGAGAGATCCGCGAGCAGTTCCTCGATTTCGGCCGATCGGGTGTGTGCTGCCGTCCGGAAGACGTCCTCGACGTAGTGTTCGTACGTCGACAGCTCCGGGTCGTCCTCGAGGAAGCCCTCGATTCGCTCTCGATCCGCGGCCTGCAGTTCGGGTTCGAGGAAGCTCCCGGCGCTTCGGGCGTCGGCCGCAAGCGACTGTGCACGGGCCAGGAGGGCCTGATAGGTGTCGTTCGTCGTGTCCTCGTCGCGCCGCATCCGGGCGTAGGCAGCGACGTTTGAGACCTCCCGCTGGATCGATTCACGCAGTTCCAACGCGGCACGCAGCGTCTCCGGATCGTCCGTGACCTGCCCCTCGTAGGCCCGTAGCTCGTCGAGACGCTCCTCGACTGCGGCGTATGCCTCCTCCCAGGCCTCGTCGTCGGCGAACATCGAACCGAGATCCCACTTGTAGTCGTCGTCGATCTCGCTGCGTTCGGGGACTGAACTCATGCGACGACGTAGGGGTCGGTCGATCCTAAACCCAGCGTCCGCGACGCCGACAGGGTCACGTCCCGATGTCGGAGAGTTCGTCGGCGACGGAGACGCCCGCCAGCCGGCGGCGACGACGCTCCTCGAAGGCCCCACGGGCACGGCGGGCGGCGTCACCGTCGACCGCGAAGGAAACCTCGGGATACACCGCCTCCCGCAGGAGGAGCGGTTCGGGTGGAGCCGGGGGAACCCCATCGGGACCCGAGAGCGGCCGAGGGTCGAGAACGCGATCGAGAGCGTCGAGGGACCGTTCGTCGCGTCCGATCGACGACAGCAGCGAAACGAGGCGTCGGACGAGCCCTCGCGGAAACCCGCCCGCCCGGGCGTCGACGTAGAGGATCGATTCCCGGGTCGGATTGCGGGTCACGTCGACCGACAGCCGTCGCCGGGTCCCCTCGTCGTCGGTCGTGAGATTGTGGAAGTCGTGCGTTCCGGAGAGTCGACGACAGGCGGTCGAAACCCGGTCGTCGTCGATGGTCTCCGGCGGGGCGACGAGGGCGTACCGGTAGGCCCGCTCCGTGGCGTCGTGGGTCGCATGAAACGTCTCCGGGACGTCGGCGACGGCCCACGGTCGGATGTCCGCCGGCAGTTCCGACCCGAACGCCGCGGGCGTCAGCCACGGCGGAGCCTCGAAGCAGACGGTCTGTGCGAGCGCCGAGACGCCGGCGTCCGTCCGTCCTGCGGCCGCGTATCCGGGCGGAATCCCGTCCGTGACGCCGAGTGCCGAAAGCGCAGAAAGCAGTTCGTCCTCGATCGTGTTTTCGTGTGGTTGTCGCTGGAATCCTCGGTAGTCCGTGCCGTCGTATGCGATTCGAAACGCCCGCATCGAGGCGGCGTGGGATTCGTCGCGATCGTCGGTATCAGACACGCACGGGATCAGTCGACGACGACTTCGACGGGTTCGTCGGCCTCGGTCTCGGTCGATCCCTCGCCGCGTTTGTCCTGGTAGTACAGCAGTCCGGCGACGCCGAGGACGACCCACGACCGCCAGTTCGCCAGGTTCAGCGTGTAGCCGATGCCGAAGGGTTTCTCCACCAACATCCCGTCACCGGGCTGCCAGTACGACGACAGCATCCGGCCGAGAGAGGGTTTGTCGAAGTTGTACGGGATGCCGAATAGCTCGCCTGACTGTGGCTTGTCTGTCATATTCGAATCTACGTCGGGGCAGGACTTATAGCCACGGCCTCTACAACGAGACCGAACGGAAACCGGTCACTGATACCGGCCCCGGCCTTCGATCTCCCGGAGTCGATCCAGCACCTGCTCGTCGCCAGCGTCCCGGTAGGCGGCCTCGAAGGCCGCAACGAGCGGTTCGGCGTCGTCCGTGGTGCCGCCGAGTGCCCCCTCGAAGACGTGGAGGTCCATCGCGTAGTCCTCCCGGTGGTCGGTGTAGTAGCCGAGGCCGAAGTCGATGAGATACGTCCGTTCGTCGCCCAAACGGACGTTTCGAGGCGTCGGATCGCCGTGGACGAAGCCCGCCTCGTGGACCGCGGCGAGGTGTCGCCCGACGGCCCGAACGCGTGATTTCGTCGGATCGGCGGCGAGATCCGACTCGCCGACGAGTTCGAACGCCAGTAACGCCTCCCGTGGATCGATATCGAAGACGACCGGCGTCGGAACGCCGCTGCGGCGGGCCGCACTCGTCAGCCGCGCCTCCGAACGGGTGCGTCTGTCCCGGAGTCGGTCGTCGAGGGCAGGGTGACGGTAGGATTTCGGCCGTCGGCGTTTCGAGACGCGGCCGGCGGACCGATTGAGGTCGACGACGGCCTCGGCGCCACGAATCCGATCGGCTTCGGAGACAGGCGTCACGCTCTCGCCGGACCGCCACGTCACCGGAACCTCGTCGGGTCGAAAGTCCGGTCGAACGCGGGAGTCCTGAATCGAGATCGTATCGCCGGCGTCGTACATCGTCGCGCCGAGAACGGCGATCATCCCGGCGTTGTCACGGAGCAGGCGATTCGGCGGGGCGAAAAAGTCGGCGCCGCGTTCGGCACACATCGTCGAGAGCATCCCCTGGAGGCGGTCGTTCTGTCCGACGCCACCGCCGAGGACGAGTTCGTCGCTCCCGCTCACCGATAGTGCGCGCTCCGCGACCTCGGTGAGCATTCCGAACACCGTCTCCTCGAGGCCACGACAGATGTCCTCGACCGGCGTCCCCTCGTCGTACAGCGTCTTCGCGTGTGAGGTGATGCCGGCAAACGAGAAGTCCATCCCCTTGACGACGTAGGGCAACTCGACGTACTCGCCGTCTCGGGCGTGGCGTTCGACCTTGGGTCCGCCGGGGTGGTCCCAGCCGACGTGACGCGTGAACTTGTCGATCGCGTTGCCGACGCCGGTGTCCATCGTCTCTCCGAGGACGCGGTACCGGCCGCCCCGATAGCCCAGTACGTGTGCGTTCGCGCCGGATGCGTTCAGACAGATCGGCGAGTCGAACCCCGAGCGGTGGCGGCCGATCTCCAGGTGTGCGACCATGTGGTTGACGCCGACGAGCGGGACATCAAGTCGCCCGGCGAGTGCCCTCGCCGCAGCGGCGACGATGCGGAGACACGGGCCGAGTCCGGGACCGCGGGAGAAGGCGACCGCGTCGATCGTTTCGGCCGGATCCCCGGCGGTCGCACGGACCTTCTCGAGGACCGATCCGACGACGGTCGGGATCGCCTCGCGCATATGCTCGGCGGCCTCACGCGGATGGATGCCGCCGCTTTCGGGCTGGTAGGCGTCGGTTTCGATCGTCACGATACCGTCGTCAGAATCGGTCGCATCGGCGTCGAAAAACGCCGCACTCGCCGCCCAGGCGGTGCCTTCGATGCCGATAACGCGGGTCACGCCTCAGCGGTGTTCGGTGTAACCGCACTTCCCGCAGTGAAGTCTGTCGCCGTGATCTCCGAGAAAGGTGTCGCCACAACGCGGGCAGTTCTGTTTGTCCGTCGTCCCGTCGTCGTTGTAGAACTCGTGTCGTCCCATTATGCTTCCTCTGTTTCGGTTTCGGCGTCGGCCTCGTCGGTTGCGATCTTGTTTCGATCGAGCATGTAGTCCTGTTCGATGTCACGGGCGTCGGCTTCCGTGTCGTAGACCTTCGCGTGACCGACCGTCTTCCGCATCCCGTATTTGGTGTCGAGTTGGCGCAAAACGACCTCCGAGGCGTCCTTGTTCAGTTTCGCAGCGAGTGAGTCACGGACAGACAGCCGCGTCGGCGTCGCCTCCTCGTGTGTCAACTCGAAGCGAACGTCGATCCGGTGCAACATCGGATTTTCCGTCTCCTCCAGAATGTCGATTTCCATGGTTACGTTGGCCATAGATTCCCTCGAAACACTTAAAAGGATTTCGACCTACTGATCGAGAATCGTCCAGAGCCGCGCCACGTCGCCGTCCATCCGGTCGAGCAGCGACCGACAGCGATCCCGCGTCTCAGCGTCGACGGTCGTAAGGACCATGCCGACGCCCGGCTGTCCGTAGACGACAGCCGACGCGTCGGGCGCCAAAACGACGGCCGGAACTGCCGCCAGATCCTCCTCGCCGTCGACGACGATGACCGTCGAGACCGGAGCCGAGACTGCCTCACAGAGCGCTTCGAGCAGTTCCGCCGTGAGCGTCGCGGGCGGGTTCGACACCTCGATTTGCCGCTCGAAGGAGTCCGCGATCGAAAGCAGTTCCTCGTCGACGGCTGACCGCTTTGTTCGGCCGTCGACGAGTGCGACCGCCGGCCGACGATTCGCCTCGATCAGGTGGCCGGTGACGACGTCACCGACCGCGATGATCGGCTCACCCGCGTCGGCGAGCAGCCCCTCGGTGTCGGTGTAGATCCGACCGAACGGCTTCTTGAGTTCGCCGCGGAGCGATTCGGGAAGTTCGACGACGACGTCGCCCATCACCGAACCTTCAGCGCGTACTGACCGGGTTCGTTGATGCCCATCTTGTCCGCGATATCGCTTTCCTCCGGATGGGCGATGACGACGTATCCGGCCCAGTCCTCGGTGAGGGAGTTCGACGCACAGACGGGACACTGTTCGTCGGCATCGATATCGAGGACGCGGTGGCAGTCTCGACAGACCAGACGCTTTGCCATCTAATCACCTGCCTGCGCCTCGCGGCGCTTGCGTTCCTGTTTGAGCCACTCGTGTTTGCCGAGCCCCGGCTGTTTCGCCGTGAGTCCGATCTTCGTGTCCCGTGGATTTCGTTCGTCGATGCTTTTCGTCACGATTCGTGCCCGGACGGCGTCGCCGACGCTCAACACCCGATTCGAGTCCCGGGAGGCGAGTTGCTGGTTCTCGCCGTCGAAGGCGAGATACTCGTCGGAGATCTGTGAGACGTGCAGCAGGCCGTCGACGGGGCCGAGTCCGACGAACGCGCCGAATTCGACCACCTCGACGACCTCGCCGTCGACGACCTCCTGCATCGCAGGATCGTACGTGACGGCGTCGAACTCCGCCTCGTAGTACACCCCCGGTCGGTTCGGAAGCACGGCTCCCTGACCGATGTCGTGGACGTTGATCACGGAGACGACGCTGCCGACTTCCTCGTCCATCCGTCCTTCGAGCTTGTCCTGCAGCAGCCGCCTGACGAGCTCGGGCGAAACCTCGGCGAGGTGCTCCGGCGGCACCTCGACCGTATCTGTGAGTCTGACCCGTTTGTACATATTACGGTTGTATGCGTTCCAGTTGTGTGTGACCCCGTAAACGTATTACGGGAACGTTCTGTTCCAGTAGCCGCTGTTTGAGTGGGTCGTCGTTGGTCACGACACACCCGGCCTCGGCCGCAACTTCGAGGACCGCATCGTCGGCATAATCGGCGTCGTGGTCGACGACCGTACAGCGGTCTGTGAGATCCAATCCGACGCTCGCGGCGGTCGCTTCCTCGCCGCCGCCCACGGAGAGGTCGCGGAGTTCCTCGACGACCGCCCGGGGAACGACGGGTTCATACTCGCCGAGCAGCCGGTCGAGTTCCTCGAACAGCCGCACACCGATCTCGACCGGCATCATGAGCGCGTTCGTGTCGAGGACCACGCGAGTCACCGAAGCGTCCCAATGCCGATCAGCCGCCAGCGGGCGCCGACGCGACGGTTGATCGCGATCGTCGCACCCTCGGCCGCACAGACCGGTCGCTTCAGCCGAACCTCACACTCGCCACCGCGGGCACTCGTCACCGAACCGACGGTCGTCGCCGTGCCGACGGTCAACATCAGCGGTTCGCCGGTCGAAACCTCCTCGACTTCCTCGGTGTCTTCGCCAACGACCCGATCCAGCAACTCGACGTCCATGACGAAGGAGTCCCGCGTCGGCGGCAGACTTCCGGGCGGCCCGGCGACCTGCCCGGCCAGGGCGTCGCCCTTCGTCAGCGACGGATCGAGACCGGTTCCGACCCCGAGCAGCCCACCCGGATCGGCCTCCTCGACGAAGTCGCCGCCGGCCTGCAGCGACCGAACCGTCGTCTCGACGGGCCGGTATTCGGTCTGTCCGCCCTCCTCGACCTGCCGGCCGGGCTTGATCTCGAGTTCGTCGTCGATGGCCAGCCGACCCTGTGAGAGCGACCCGCCGAGGACGCCTCCGGTGAGATCCTCCCACGTCGTCCCCGGTCGGTTGATGTCGAACGACCGGGCGACCTGTAGCTGTGCGTCGGCATCCGGATCCCGCTCCGGCGTCGGGATCTCCGCTTCGATCGTCTCGATCAGCAGATCCATGTTGACTCCCTGCTGAGCGGAGATCGGAACGATCGGCGCGCCCTCGGCGACGGTCCCCTCGACGAACTCCTCGATTGCGGCGTAGTTTTGAATCGCCTGCTCGCGGTCGACGAGATCGATCTTGTTCTGTGCGATCACGAGGTTGTCGATGCCGATGATGTCGAGTGCCATCAGGTGTTCTTCCGTCTGTGCCTGTGGCACCGGCTCGTTCGCACCGATGACGAGCACCGCCCCGTCCATGAGCGACGCTCCGGAAAGCATCGTCGCCATGAGCGTCTCGTGACCCGGCGCGTCGACGAACGACACCGTCCGAAGGTGGTCACTCGGAGAGCCGTCGGGACAGGTCTCATCGACGGTGTAACAGCCCGGCGGCTCGACGTCGGGACAGTGTCGGAACGTCGCATCGGCGTACCCAAGACGGATAGAGATACCGCGTTTCATCTCCTCGGAGTGCTGGTCCGTCCACTCTCCGGAAAGCGCCTGTACGAGGGTCGTCTTCCCGTGGTCGACGTGGCCGACCAGCCCGATGTTCACCTCCGGTTGTCGGTGTTTCTGCGT
>JARWGK010000091.1:0-7029 GCA_040409725.1 Natronomonas sp. | reverse complement strand
TTCGGACTGCTGGCGGTGCCCGTAACAGCCTTCTACACGTTCCGCATGGTGTTCTTGACCTTTGGATGGGCACCGCGAGTGAGACGAACGAGCGCTTCCACTACCTGATGGACGAGGGACAGACCGGCCTCTCGATGGCCTTCGATCTGCCGACGCAGATGGGCTATGACTCGGATTCACCGATGGCGGAAGGAGAGGTCGGGAAATCCGGCGTCGCCATCGACTCACTGGACGACTTCGAGACGGTCTTCGAGGGCATCCCGCTGGACGAGGTCTCGACCTCGATGACGATCAACGCCCCAGCCTCGGTCCTGCTTGCGATGTACATCGCCGTCGGCGATCGACAGGGCGTCGACCGCGAGGAGTTACGCGGGACGATCCAAAACGACGTGTTGAAGGAGTACATCGCCCGCAACACCTACATCTACCCGCCGGAGCCATCGATGCGGCTCATCACCGACATCTTCGAGTTCTGTGCCGAGGAGGTCCCCAACTTCAACACCATCTCGATTTCGGGGTATCACATCCGGGAGGCGGGGTCGACCGCCGCACAGGAGATTGCCTTCACCCTCGCAAACGGCATCGAGTACGTCGAGGCGGCGATCGACGCCGGACAGGACGTCGACGACTTCGCACCACAGCTATCGTTCTTCTTTGCCTCCTACAACAACATCTTCGAGGAGGTCGCCAAGTTCCGCGCCGCCAGACGGATGTGGTATCGGATCATGGACGAGCGGTTCGACGCCGAGGAGAAGGGCTCGAAACAGCTGAAGTTCCACACCCAGACGGCCGGATCGACGCTCACCGCCCAGCAGATCGAGAACAACGTCGTTCGGGTGGCCTATCAGGCGCTGGCCGCCGTCTTGGGTGGCACCCAGTCGCTGCACACGAACGGTAAGGACGAGGCGTTGAGTCTGCCGACGGAGCAGTCCGTCCGGACCGCCCTCCGCACCCAGCAGATCCTCGCCCACGAATCCGGGGCCGCAGACACGATCGATCCCCTCGCCGGCAGCTACTACGTCGAATCACTCACCGACGAAATCGAGACGGAGGCGATGGAGATTATCGACGAGATCGACGAACGCGGCGGGATGCGGAAATGCGTCGAGGAGGGCTGGGTGCAGCGACAGATCCAGGACGTTGCCTTCGAACGACAGGAGGAGATCGAAGCCGGCGAGCGGGTCATCGTCGGCGTCAACGAGTATCGGATCGAGGAAGAACAGCGCAAGGAGGAATTAGAGGAGGTCTCGGAGGAAGAACAACGCCGACAGCGGGAGCGCGTCGAATCGATCCGCGAGGAGCGTGACGAGGCGGCCGCCGAGGCCGCCCTCGACGCCCTGCGGGATGCCGCCGACTCGGGGCAGAACGTGATGCCGTACATCGTCGATGCGGTGAAGGCCTACGCGACGACCGGCGAGATCTGTGATGCGATGCGGGACGTCTTCGGCGAACACCGCGCCGGAATCTGACTCCGGCCGTGTATCAACTGTTTTATCGCCGCCGCCGGACGGTGGGATATGCAGTTCGATCACGCCGGTGTCGCAACCGACGACGCCGAAGGCCTTGCCTTCCTCTACGAGGATCTGCTCGGGTGTGAGATCGTCCACGAGGAACGCTTCGGCGAACTCCGGGTGTTGTTTCTGGATCTCGGAAACGGCTACTTCGAGTTGCTCGAACCACAGGACGAGGGGACAATCGCCCGATATATCGATAAAAACGGTCCGGGACTCCACCACGTCGCACTGGAGACGACGGACGTCGAGACGGCGTTACGGCAGGCCGAGGACCTCGGCGTCGAGTTGATCGACGAGAATCCGCGTCCGGGGGCGTGGGGTCACGAGGTCGCCTTCTTACACCCCGATTCGACGGGTGGCGTCCTGATCGAATTCGTCGAACGCTGATCGTCTCTGCCGCCCTCACTGCGCGTCGACGAGGTCACCGAAGACGCGGTCTGCGTCGGCAGGAACGTCGAAATCGTGGAAGTGTTCGCCTTTCTCCTTCGAGAGGATGTTGAGTGCTGCGGCAGCCCCGTCGCCTGCGGAGATGACGGCCTGCCACTCCTCGGCACGAACCATCGCCCCCGTCGCGTAAGCGTTCGTGACCGACGTTTCCATGCTGACGTCGACGTCGACCGTCTCGTCGTCGAAGGCACAGTCGAGCCCCTCGGCGAGGCTCCGATCGGCCCCCGTTGCGAGGATCACGTACTCGGCGTCGTGGATGTCGTCGTCGGTTTCGATGCTGAACCCCTCGTCGTCGGACCGGGAGACAGCCGTCACCTCGGTGTCCTGTCGGCGCTCGACGTCGAAGGAGTCGACCTGATCCCGGAGGTTGTTCATAAACACCGTGCCGTCGACGGAGCCGATTCCCGGGTAATTGAACAGGTGTGCCTTGTGCATCCACGTCTCGTCGGTGTCGAAGACGGTCGTTTCCAGCCCGTTTTTCGCGGTGAACAGGGCTGCGCTCAATCCCGCGGGGCCGCCGCCGACGATTGCAACTGAGGACATGGCGTCACATTTGTCGGAGGTACACAAAGTCTTTCGCGGACACCAGCCGAATCAGGTGACACGAGGGATAGTGATGCTCCGGGACATTCTCGATCGGTATCGGAACGTACTCCTCGTCGTTGGGGCCGTCGGGGTGGGGCTGTCCGTGCCGTTTTTCGGGCCGTATCTGGAGCCGCTTGTGACGCCGCTCGTGATCTTTCTGGTGTTCAGCTCGCTTCGAGGGCTGGAATTCGGGAAGATCGATGTCTCGTCGTACGCCTCCCTCGTCGTGCTTTCGCTCTGTATCTCCTACGTGGTGTTACCGGTCGCCGGAATTCGACTCGCCGATGGCGTCCTCGCTGATGGCGCTGTGCTTGGCTTTGCGATCGCACTTGCGGTCCCGACGACGGCGGGGAGTGCGATCATCTGGACGCGATTGACACAGGGAGACGTTCAACTGGCGACGATCACGTCTATCTCCTCGCTTCTCGTCGCCCCCGTCGTGACGCCGATCGTACTCCTGCAGTTGGTCGGATCGGGAGCCGAGGTTCCAGTGGATTCGATCCTGATCGATCTGATAGTGATCGTCGGCGGCGGCACAGTCCTCGCGGCGGGGCTGCCGGCCGACGTAGTGTCTCCCCGAACGATCGATCTCGGAGCGACAGTTGCGATCCTGCTCCTCATCTACACGAGCGTCGCGGGAGTCGAACCGACCGGTATCTCTGCGTGGGTGCTTCTCGCGGTCGTCGGTGTGTCGGCACTCCTCGTCGTCCTCGGTTTGCTCGTCTCGCTGGTCTGTGAGCGCGCCCTACAGCTCTCTCGACGCCAAACGCTCGCGCTGTTCTTCACCGGTAGTCTGAAGAATCTCGGGATCGCTCTCCTCATCGCCCTCGCGTATCCCGACCCACTCGTCGTTCTCTCGATTATCACCTACTACGTCGTCCAGCAGTTGTCCGGCGCTGCGATCTCCGATGCTGTCGGGTGAGGTACGATTCAGCAGATTCGAGGCGGCGGTCCCACCCTCGACAGGCGAGTGGCAGTTTATTTATCTAAGCGCAGTGGGGTGGCCATTGCCGTATCCAGGCCACAGGACGGGCACCACATCATCAACATTGCGGTGCGGTAGCGGTCACGAAACAGCACCGTCGAGGAGCGCCGACGGCGCGAGTCGACGCCTTTTTTCATGAACGTTTTTTTGCCGAGCGGGTCGCCGCAGGCGACCCCGAGGCGAAAAAAGGTTCAGCCGAAGCTCTCAACCTTGGCCTCGCCGGGATCGCCGCCGGCGTCGGTGATCGCCGATTCGGCGGCGTCGACGAACGTCTGGAAACCGTAGACGAACACCTGTTCGTCGGCGGCGTTGGTCAGGGTCGCCCGGACCGCGTCGTCGATCTCTTCGTCGGTCGAGAGGACGAACACCTCGGCGCCGTTGGCTGCGAGGGCTGCGAGTCGTTCCTCGTGTAGTGGGTCGTCGTCACGGTAGATGACAGCGGTTTCGCCGCCGTCGTCGAGGGTTCGTTCGGCGATCGCAAGCGCCGGCCCGACGCCCGGGCCACCGGCGAGGACGACGGTCCGGGCCGCGCCGTCGTAGAAGTTGTTGCCGAACGGTCCGGAGATGGTGACGGCGTGGCCGGCCTCCAGTTCGAGGAGATACCTGCTGAACGGCCCTCCCTCGGCGGGATCGAAGCTCACGGTGAGTTCGAAGGTGTCGTCGGTGTCCGGCGAGGAGACGGTGTAAAACCGCGACGTGTTCTCGCCGTCGAGGATCGCCGACAGTTTGACGAACTGTCCCGGTTTGGCGGAGAACCCCGACGGCGTTGCTATCTCCAGTGCGATCGCGTCTGTCCCGACGTCGTGGACGGCGGTAACGCTCGCTTCAGTCTGATCCATACGGGTAGGGGGATTCGATATCGGAAGGCCCTTTCGAAGCGACGGGACGCCGCGGCAGTCTGATCGCCGAACTGATTCGAAATCACCCGCTTCCACGGAGATTTCTCGACCGTCGACCGGTCTGTAACGGTCGGCAATTCCGGCCGACGACGCGGCGGGTGTAATCAAAAGAGATTACAGTTCGTGGCTTCGTTCAGAAGGCTTAACGTCCATCGGTAGAAACCCAGATGTAGTATGCCAGAGGACCTCAATTGGGCCGTCGGCGGCGAGGCCGGCGACGGGATCGACTCGACCGGGAAGATCTTCGCCCGGGCGCTCTCTCGAGCAGGGCGTCACGTCTTTACCTCCAAGGACTTCGCCTCGCGTATCCGCGGCGGATACACCGCCTACAAGGTACGGACGTCGGTCGATCGCGTCGAGAGCGTCGTCGACCGCCTCGATATCCTCATCGCCCTCACACAGCGAACGGTCGAGGAGAATCTCGACGAGCTACACGATGAATCGGTGATCATCTACGACGGTGAGCGGACGATGATGAAGGATTTCGAGGCACCTGGCGAGACGACCGGCCTCGACGTGCCGCTGAAGCGTCTGGCCGAGGACGCCGGCGGCGCGATCATGCGAAACATCGTCGCCCTCGGGGCGGCCTGTGAGGTCGCCGGATTCGACACCGCCTACCTCGACGAGTCACTGGAAAAGCGCTTCGGCGACAAAGGCGAGGCGATCGTCGAGAACAACAAGCAGTCCGCCCGACTGGGCGCGGAGTACGTCCGCGAGGAGTACGACCTCTCGACGGACTACGATCTGGAGACGACAGACAACGACTACGTGCTGTTGAACGGCGACGAGGCGATCGGAATGGGGGCAATCGCCGGTGGCTGTCGGTTCTACGCCGGCTACCCGATCACGCCAGCGACGGACGTGATGGAGTATCTGACCGGTCGGATCGACCGCTACGGCGGGAAGGTCGTCCAGGCCGAGGACGAACTGTCGGCGATCAACATGGCCCTCGGCGCCGCCCGCGCCGGCGCACGGTCGATGACGGCCACCTCCGGACCCGGGATCGATCTGATGACGGAAACCTTCGGGTTGATCGCGACGAGTGAAACGCCGCTCGTCATCTGTAACGTGATGCGTTCCGGGCCGTCGACCGGAATGCCGACCAAACAGGAACAGGGCGATCTCAACGCGATGCTGTACGGCGGCCACGGCGAGATCCCCCGCTTCGTCCTGGCTCCAACGACGATTTCGGAGTGTTTCCACAAGACCGTCGAGGCGTTCAACCTCGCCGAAAAGTACCAGCTTCCGGTGTATCTCACGGGAGATCTCGCACTCGCGGTCACCGAACAGACGTTCGAACCCGAGGAGTTCGACATGTCCGAAGTCGAGATCGATCGCGGCAAGGTAGTCGACGAGGACTCGATCGAGGAGTGGCAAAACGAGAAGGGGCAGTTCAAACCCCACGCGATCACCGACGATGGGGTCTCCCCACGAACCTTCCCCGGCGTCGACGGCGGTGCACACATGTCGACCGGACTGGAACACGACGAGTTGGGTCGACGGACCGAGGCGGAGGAAATGCGCGTCGAACAGGTCGACAAGCGCGATCGGAAGGTCGAAACGGCACGAAAACGGGAGGACTTCGGCTATCGTGAGTTCGGCGATCCCGAGGCCGACACGCTCGTTCTCTCCTGGGGCTCCAACGAAGGGGCGATGCGAGAGGCGATCGAACTTCTCGACGACGAAGGGATCGCCATCCGGTTCATCTCCGTGCCGTACATCTTCCCGCGGCCGGATCTCACGGCGGAGATCGAAGCCGCCTCGGAGACGATCGTCGTCGAGTGCAACGCGACCGGGCAGTTCGCAGACCTGATCGAACACGACGCCCTGACGCGTGTGAAACGAATCAACAAGTACACCGGCGTCCGATTCAAGGCCGACGAACTGGCCGAAGAGGTGAAATCCGTCGTTGGCGAGACGAAGGAGGTCGAAGCACAACAATGAGCTCAGAGATCAGATTCACCGATTTCAAGTCCGACAAGCAGCCGACGTGGTGTCCCGGGTGCGGCGACTTCGGGACGATGAACGGTATGATGAAAGCACTCGCCGAAACCGGCAACGACCCCGACAACACCTTCGTCGTCGCCGGCATCGGCTGCTCCGGGAAGATCGGGACGTACATGCACAGCTACGCCCTCCACGGCGTTCACGGTCGCGCCCTGCCGGTCGGAACCGGCGTGAAGATGGCCAATCCCGAACTCGAGGTGATGGTCGCCGGCGGCGACGGCGACGGCTACTCGATCGGCGCCGGCCACTTCGTCCACGCCGTCCGCCGAAACGTCGATATGACCTACGTCGTCATGGACAACCGCATCTACGGGCTGACGAAGGGACAGTTCTCCCCGACCTCCCGGGAGGACTTCGAGACCTCGACGTCCCCGGAAGGAACCAACCAGCAACCGGTCAACCCACTCGCGCTCGCGCTCGCTGCCGGTGGGACGTTCATCGCCCAGTCCTTCTCGTCGGATTCACAGCGTCACGCCGAGATCGTCCAGAAGGCGATCGAACACGACGGCTTCGGCTTCGTCAACGTCTACTCGCCGTGTGTCACGTTCAACGACGTCGACACCTACGACTACTTCCGCGACGCCATCGTCGA
>JARWGK010000090.1:0-7259 GCA_040409725.1 Natronomonas sp. | reverse complement strand
TCGATGCCGTACTCCTCGCGTTTCTCGTCGTCGAACTCGTAGATGTTCTCCCGAACCGGGTCCGGACACTCGAGGTCGTTTTCGATGCCGTCGAGGCCGGCGTGGATCATCGCCGCGAAGGCGAGGTACGGGTTACACGACGGGTCCGGCGAACGCAGTTCGATCCGGCTTGCGGCCGCGTGACGGGCGGCCGGTTTGCGGACGAGCGCCGAGCGGTTGACGTCGGACCAGGCGACGTAGACCGGGGCTTCGTATCCGGGGACGAGTCGCTTGTAGCTGTTGACCGTCGGGTTGGCGACCGCGGTGATCGCCGGGGCGTGTTCGAGAACGCCGGCGAGGAACGATTTTGCGGTTTCCGAGAGGTTGAACTCGTCGTCGTCGTCGTGGAAGGCGTTTTCACCGTCCTCGGTGAAAAGCGACATGTGGGTGTGCATGCCGGAGCCGTTGATGCGCGGAATCGGCTTCGGCATGAAGGTCGCATGCAGGTCGTGTTGGGATGCGATTGCGCGAACGACCGTTCGGAAGGTGGCGACGTTGTCGGCCGTCGTCAGCGCGTCGGCGTACTTGAAGTCGATTTCGTGTTGGGACTGGGCGACCTCGTGGTGGGAGGCCTCGACGTCGAAGCCCATGTCCTCGAGTCCGAAGATGATGTCTCGGCGGACGTCGCTTGCGAGGTCCTTCGGTGCGAGGTCGAAGTAGCCGCCGACGTCGGAAAACTCCGTCGTCGCTCGACCCTTCTCGTCTTCCTCGAACAGGAAGAACTCCGGCTCCGGACCGAGGTTGACCGTGTAGCCGAGGTCCTCGGCCCGTCCCAGTGCCTGTTTTAGAACGTGACGTGGGTCGCCGGCGAAGGGTTCGCCCGTCGACGTATCGATCACGTCACAGATGAGCCGGCCGGACGCACTGTCGCCGTCAGACCGCCACGGGAGAATCGCAAACGTCTCCGGATCGGGCTTGAGCCGCATGTCCGATTCCTGAATGCGAACGAACCCCTCGATCGAGGAGCCATCGAAGTAGATTCCTTCGTCGAAGGCCTTCTCGGCCTGATCTGCCGGGATTGATACGTTCTTTACTGTTCCCAGAATGTCCGTGAACTGGAGCCGAAGGAACTCGACATTTTCCTCTTCGATTTCGTCCAGTACGTCCTGTGCTTCTGCTGAAATGCCACCATCGGTGACTGCGTTGTCGTTCGTCATCTTTCTCGACGGTGGAGTTCTCGTCTGCCACCACTAAAACGCTACTGTTCCGAGCAAACCTTCTGTCTTCTGTGGCAGAACTGTATATTCGTAAAACTCTAATCCCTGGAGCGAGTACTCAGGTGTGATGACGTACGAAAACTTGGACGAGAAGCTGGTGAATGCACTCCTCGCCGACGGCCGAGCGTCGCTTCGCTCCCTCGCCGAGGAACTCGATGTCTCCGTCACGACGGTTTCGAATCACATCTCCGACCTCGAAGAGACGGGGGTCATCGAGGGATATGCCCCGGAGATCGATTACGGTGAACTCGGATACGACGTCACCGCGATCATCAACCTCAAGGTCGAAGGAAGCGCGCTTCCGGAGATCACAGACCGCCTCAGCGAGCACAAACACATGGTGTCGGTGTACGAGGTAACCGGCGATCACGACATCATCGCCATCGGCAAGTTCGCCGACACCGACCACATGAACGACCAGATCAAGGAACTTCTCGTCGATCCCGACATCGACCAATCCAACACGTCCGTCGTGTTGAACACCGTCGCAGAACACGAACAGTTCGATCTGGACTACTGACCGAGGGCCCTTTTTCGATCCGACGTCGAACAGCGACCGCACCCGGAGCCTCAGTCGGAGGCTCGTTCGCGACCGCCGCGCGACGGCGGCGGATACCGGTCGTCCTCCGGCGCGTGCCACCGCTCGTCTCTGACCGGCAGGACACAGCGGTCCTGCTCGCTGTTGACGTGTGCGTACTCGTCGGGTGCGTTTGCGAGCGGATGGGCCGGGTTGTCCCTGCTGTCGATCTGTGCCGCGCGCAGTTCGTCGAAGCCGGCGACCCGTGCGCGGATCCCGCGCCAGTGTCGGGCCGTATTCCCCGGAACACACACCGGATGTGGCGGGCTATCGTCGGGTCGCTGTCCGGCGAGCGTCGTCCGGTTGACGTTCGCTGCCAGGTCGTCGTGATCGACGAGGATACCCACGCGCGCTCCGGCGGGAGCGCGCGCGGCGAGTACGTCCAACCCGAGGTGGAGTGCCCGATACTCGGCGACGTTGTTGTCGGGAACCGAGTCCGGCATCGAGAGACGCGCAACGCGCTTGCCGTCGCACGTTTCTATCACCACACCCAACCCACCGGTTCCGCCGTCACGGTACGAACCATCGGTGGCGATATAAAAGTCCCGTCGGTGCGTCCGCGGGGGATGTGCGATGTGTGGCGTGGGCGAGTCGTCGAACAGGTTGCGCAACACCGGCCGGCGGTACGCGGCCATACGAACATTCAGCCGCGGTCGTACATAAACCTACGGCAGAAACCCACCGCTATCCGCCGGAGGTACACGTTGGCGACGACAGCGGGTCAGAGGTCAGGGTCGGCCTCGCCGCGGCGTCTCAGAGATGAGAAACACATTTATTTTAGATACGTCTAATCGACGTATGAGCGCGGAGAATATCGGCTGGACCGAGGACCTTCCCGACTGGATCCTCGCGTTCGGTCCGTTTCTCGTCCTCGCCGCCGTTGCTACGCCGCTTTTTTTCGTCGTATCGACGGTCGATCTCACCGTACTCGGCGAACTCGATTCGCTTTCCGCATTCGGTGTGCTGACAGCCGTCGGGATCGTTGCCGGAATCCTTCCCGTTGCCGTTGGGATGCTCTGGTTTCCCTACGTCCGCCGTCTCGACGCGACCTGGATACACGCCGTGTTGGCGCTTTCCGCCGGCGTACTCGCCTTCATCGCCGTCGAGATGGCCGAGGAGACGATCGAATTTTCCGCCGCCGTCTCGACTCCGCTCCTCGGAGAGACGGTGGCCGTCGTCGGGGTCCTCGGAACGCTCCTCGTGATGGAAGCGGCGAGCCGCTGGCGACAGTCGAAAAGCGTCGAATCGACCGGTGACGGCCTCCGGGTCGCGTATCTCGTCGCCATCGGCCTCGGTCTCCACAGCATCGGCGAGGGACTCGCCATCGGGAGTGCCTTCGCACTCGAAAACTGGTCGCTGCTCGCGCTTTTGACGCTCGGATTCATCATCCACAACGTCACGGAAGGGCCGGCTGTCGTCTCCGCGGTTGCCCGTGACGCCGAGAGCCCCCCGCTGCGTCACTTCGCCGCCCTCGGTGTTCTCGCCGGCGGCGGCGTCGTCATCGGCGGCTGGCTCGGCAGCACCGTCACCTCGCCGCTCGTTGCGACCACCTTCTTCGCAATCGCCTTCGGGGCCATTCTGCAGGTCGTCTGGGAGATGGTTCGACTCATCCAGCGAGACGCCGGATCGGTCGTCACCCGACGAACGGTCGCAGCCTTCGTCGTCGGCGCCTTCCTCATGTTCTTCCTCGAGGAGGTCGTCGTCGACGGCCTGTTGCTGTGAGGGCTTCGGAACGAAACATCCACGACCACCGAACCCCTTCTGTACCCGTGATCTCCTCCAGTCGACACCGGCGTCAGGGCGGTGAGTAGCGTGGACGGCCCACGACCGGGGCGTCGCAGCGACCGATACACCCGACTTCTCGAATATGCAGGCATCGGTCTGACGCTACTTTTGCTCGCGGCTCTCGTCATCGCGGCAGTCGAATTCGACGAACCGGCGGCGGCACTCCTCCCGCTTGCACTCGGTGCCGTGTTTCTGTTTCTTTTGCTCGGCGCTCGCCGGTAGCGGTCGTAAGGTTCAGGCCGTCCCGACTCCCGGTTTCGCTGTGTACCGCAACACGGCACTGTTCATCGCTTTGGCCGTGATCTGGGGCTCGGCGTTCGTCGCCATCAAGGCCGGCCTCGGAACGGCCGCCGCACCCGCGTACTTTTTCGATACGCCGGTGTTTTTTGCTGCGGTCCGCTACGACATCGCTGGCGTGTTGATGCTCGGATACGCCGCGTTGGTCACCGACCGCTGGCGTCCCCGTCACCGCGAGGAGTGGGCGGTCGTCGTCGTCGGTTCGGTGCTGATCATCGGCGGATACCACGCACTTCTGTTCGTCGGTCAGCGAGGAACGACGAGCGCCGCCGCCGCCGTCATCGTCTCGCTGTCACCGATCCTGACGACGGCGTTCGCTCGGGGGCTTCTCGACGACGAACGGCTCACCGCCGTCGGACTGATCGGAATGCTCCTCGGGTTGATCGGCGTGTTCGTCCTCGCAAACCCGGATCTCGGCGACGTACTCGGCACGCGATTTGAGGGATACGTCTTCGGTGCAACCGTCTGTTTCGCCCTCGGCAGTGTCCTGACGCGACGGATCGACGCCGACCTTCCGATCGAGACGATGGAGGCATGGTCGATGATCGGTGGCGCCGTCCTCATGCACGTCGTGAGCGTTTCTCTCGGGGAGTCACCCGACGGTCTGCCACCGCTTCCCGAGGCCGTTGCGCTGCTGTATCTCGCCGTCGTTGCGAGTGCGATCGGATTCCTGATCTACTTCGAGTTGCTTGACGCACTCGGTGCGATCGAGATCAATCTCGTCTCGTATGCTGCACCGCTGGTCGCCGCAGTCGTCGGCTTTCTGCTGCTCGGCGAGACGATCGGTTCCCGAACGCTCGTCGGCTTTCTGATCATCTTCACCGGCTTCGTGCTCCTGAAGCGACGGGAAATCGAGGCACAGATCGCCCGATACCGCGCCTGATCAACCCAGTGCGGCGATCCGAACGTCGTGTGGCCCCGACGGCGTATCGATGGTCGCGGTTTCGGCGATTCCGTCCTCGATCGCCTGCCGCCAGGACTGCAGCGCCGTCTCGTAGCGCTCCCGCTGTCGTTCCGGTGAGTACGTTTCGTCCGGATCCGATCGAAGTTCGTCCGCCACCTCGTCTGGGGTCGGAAACGGCGGCACCGATTCGACCATCCGACCCGGTGGAACGTGCAGCGGTGCCGGATCGCCGTAGGTCTGTTCGGCTCCGGCGATGTGGAGTCGGGCCCGCATCCGACCGCTGAACGGTGGCGTGACCCGCAGCACCGCGCCGGCGTTCCGCCGTTCGTTCGCCTCGATCGCTGCCACGACGTCCTCGACGGTAACGGCGACTACGGTGATCGTCGTCGGATCGTCCCCTGACACGTTCATATCTGCAACCGCCTGTCGTATCAGCGTGTCGGGAACAGCCACGCCGGCCGTCTGGTGTCGACGAGTGTGGCGCGGCTCTGATGCCGGCGACAGCCGTCCGCTACGTTACTCCTCGAAAAGCGACTCGAGTGCCTCGTGCGTTCCGACGACCATCGATGGGACGAGGAACATGAACAGGTGTTCTTCGAGTGGAATCCCCGCGATTTCGACGCCGGTTCGAAGCGGAATGTCGAAGACGCCGATCTTGAGTGTGTATCGATCCCAGAGGTAGGCAAACGGGTACAAGACGAGACAGACACGCAGTGCCTTCCACTCCGAGTCGGTCTTTCGCAGCAAAAGCGCCGCAACGACGCCCCACAGAAGCTCCGTGACGAGGTACGTATACCGGCCGAAGACGGTAATATCGGGTTTCACGGCCACACCTCCGTGTCCCGGGGTCAAAGCCGTTTGGCCGACTCGAAACGATCGGTGCACGCTCTGAGAATCCGTTTCACCGGTTGCTGGCTCCACGGCTGATGAGACAGTTTCAAGGGTGACGACAGCAAAGGTTCCTGAGAGACAACGATGGATATCGAAGACATTGCCACCCCCGAGTACGTCGAGGTGGACCGCGACGAGCGCCTCGGGAAAGTTCGGTCACTGTTCGAGCGCGACAATCCCAAGGGCATCATCGTCACCAACGACGGGGCGTACGAGGGTGTGATCACCGAGCGACAGCTGTTGCAATCACACATCGAGGAAAACACGAAGGTGAGTGCACTCATGCGGACGGCGCCACGGGTCGGTCGGCGCGACGGCGTCCGTGACGTCGCCCGAATGCTCGTCGAGGGGGGCACGAAGCTCGCGCCCGTCTTCGAGGGCGGCGAACTCTGGGGTGTCGTCACCGAGGACGACATCCTGCGGGCAGTCCTCGACAATCTCGACGTTCTGACCGTCGATCAGATCTACACCGCAGAGGTCGTGACGATCCGAGAGGACGACCACGTCGGCAAGGCCATCAACTACCTCCGCGAACACGGCATCTCCCGGCTGCCGGTCGTCAACGAGAACGGACAGCTCTCGGGAATGGTGACGACCCACGACATCGCCGACTTCGCCGTCCGGACGATGGAGCGCCAACAGAAGGGCGACCGATCCGGCGACACCGACCGGATGCTCGATCTCCCCGTCTACGACCTCATGAACAGTCCGGTGACGACGATTTCGACGAATGCGAGCGTCAAAACGGCCGTCGAGTCGATGTTCGACAACGACTACGCCGGACTCGTCGTCACCCCGCCGGAAGACGACCGGGTCGTCGCCGGCGTCGTGACGAAGACGGACGTGCTGCGGGCCCTCACCTACACCGAGGAGGAACGGATGGACGTCCAGATCACGAACATCAAGCTACTCGAGACGATCTCCCGGGACGACATCCGCGACGGGATCACCGAGGTGGCCGACAAATACCGGAAGATGCAGGTCCACCACGCCCACGTCCGGTTCCACGAACACAAAGAACGGCTCCGGGGAACGCCGCTCATCCAGTGTCAGATTCGGCTCCGGACGAACCGGGGGCAGGTCGCCGGGTCCGGCGAGGGCTACGGCTCCGAGACGGCTTTCCGCGTCGCGCTCGACAAACTCGAACGGAACGTCCTGGAACTGAAGGGGACGAAAGCCGACAAGGAGTATCAGGGACAGGTGCTCCGCAAACTCGGCGAACTGTAGCCGCTACGGCTCCTCGACGCCGGACAGCCCCGAATCGGTGATCTGAAACCGAACGCTGTCGCCTGCTGCCTTCGATCGATGCTTCTCGAGCGTCGCCCGTCGCTTGCCGCCCCGAAACCGTTCCAGTCGAACGACCGTTCCGGTCCAGTGGGTGAGGGTGTGACCGCCGAGCGGCTTCGCCCGACCCGACTCCGATTCGGGGTCGGAGTACACCTGATTCGTCAAACACACGGCGAGGTCGTGCTTTCGGGCGAGTGACAGCAGGTGTGTCACCTGACTCGTGACCGACCGGAGCGTTTCACCGTCGTCGTCGTCGTCGCGC
>JARWGK010000089.1:0-31835 GCA_040409725.1 Natronomonas sp. | reverse complement strand
ATCGGCGAGGAGTTCGACATCGAGGAGGCGAGATACGAGAAGGTTATCCTGATGAGCGTCGACGGCGAGGAACACTGCTTCATCCGGGACGACGACGGAATGACGCGATTCGTCGAGATCGGTCCGTTCATCGATTCAGTGATCGAATCCGACGGCGACGGATACGAGGACTATCAGGTGCTCTGCTTTGGTCGCGACGACAACAGAACGAAGTTCCGGCCGATCGATCAGGTCATCAGACACAAAATCGATGAGCCGCTGTATGAAATCACGACCGCCTACGGTCGGAATCTGAAGGTGACTGCCTCCCACAGCGTGTTCGTCCATCGAGATGGAAACGTCGAACTCGCCGAGGGAGACGAAATCGAGCCCGGAGACCAGATCGTTGCACCGCGTTCGGTTCCGCTACGGGGTGAGCGAGATGGCGACAGGATAGACCTCCTCGAAAGACTCATCGACTGCGCCGACGATTTCGACTCGGAGATATACGCACGTGGCCCCGGTATCGAGGAGCTGTTCAAACAGCAGGTTCGGGAGGAATACGCCGCCGATGGCGGAACGGTCGCGCGCGCCGAGGCTCGGGTGGAGGCACCCGAATCGGTGAGGTCTGAGCTTCGGGCACAGCGAAACGAAGCCGGACTGACACAGCAGGACGTCTGTGAGGAAGTGGGTATCGCCCAGCCGATAACCATCTCTCAGTGGGAGCGCGGGGAGTCACGTCCGACGGTCTCACGTTTCCGGGCGTACTGTGAGGCAATCGGGGTTTCAGCAGGTGCCGTCATGGAGAACGTCTCTGTCGGTGATTCGCTGCTGGAGCAACGGTGGAACAACCAGTACGAGGGCGCACCGGCGAACCGCGTGCGAGAGTACGTCCGCGTGAGCGAACTCGACGAGGACGATCTCGATCGGATTCCCGACGACGCGGACGTCGAACTCACTCCAGAACACTACGCCGATCACGGGATCGATCGGTACGTCGAAATCGACGAGACGCTCCTAGAGCTGTTCGGTTTTTATATTGCTGAAGGCTCGTCGTCGCCCCGGAACGGCGTCCGGCTTGCGATGGGACCGAACAACCGGTCGCTCATCGAACGGTATCGGGATGCCTTCGAGACGGTATTTGGGATCCGGGCCAAACACAGCGAGTACGACGAACGAATCGACGAAATAAAGCTCCTGAACCGCGTTGCGGCTGTCGTCTGGGAGCACGTATTCGGCTTCGAGGCCGAAGAAGCCACACAAAAGACGATTCCGGACCTCGTGTTCAACGTCTCCGTGGAGCTACAGAAGACATTCCTTCGTGGCTATTTCCTCGGAGATGGAACGGCCACCGAAGATCGAATCGCGTGGACGACAGCGTCGCGGAGTCTCGCGAGTGGAATCTGCTATCTGCTGTCGGCACAGGGGATCGTCGCTTCCCAATCGGTCGTGGAGTCCAATTCGCGGCCGGATGGAGTCATCGATGGAAATCCGGTTCGAGCGGTAAACGACCGGCACACGATCACGATAACGAGAAAGGCAGATATCGAATCACTGTCGGCAGTATGGGCGGATCACGAAAACGCCGACGCACTGCAGGATCATCTCGATTCAGGCTGGGAAACGCCGGCAAATCGGAGCTACGAGGAGATTTCAGACGACCTCGTCGCGCTACCAGTTCGGTCCGCAGAGGAGATCGAACCGTCCGGCGAGTACGTCTATGATTTCTCGGTGGAAACAGAGGAGAATTTCATCGCCGGCTCCGGGGGCCTCTGTGCGCACAATACCGATGCCGACGTCGACGGAGCCCACATCAGGACGCTGCTTTTGACCTTCCTCTATCGGCACATGCAGCCGCTCATCGAGGCGGGATACGTCTACGCCGCCCAGCCCCCGCTGTATCGGATCCGTTCCGGCGGGGAGACGCACGAGGCGATGACCGAAGCCGAACGGGAGCGGATCATCGAGGAGGTCTGTGGCGGCTCACCCGACGGCGTCCAGCGGTTCAAGGGCCTGGGGGAGATGAATCCGAAACAGCTCTGGGAGACGACGATGGATCCCGAAAATCGGATTCTCAAACAGATCACGATCGAGGACGCCGCGGCGGCCGACCGGATGTTTTCGGTCCTCATGGGCGATGCGGTCGAACCGCGGAAGCAGTTTATCAAGGAACACGCAGAGGACGCCGAGTGGGTCGACATCTGAGAATGATCGGAAATCGCCTCGCCGAAGCGTTCGACGTCGACCGGACAGGACGAACCGAACGATCACCACAGCGTATCAAGCAAAATGAGTTCTGACGTACCACAGCCGAACGATGAGGAAATCGCAGAGCGCGTCGAAGCGGTGCGGATCGACGAAGAGATGGAACAATCCTACATCGATTACGCGATGAGCGTCATCGTCGGGCGGGCGCTGCCCGACGCACGGGACGGGCTCAAGCCGGTCCAGCGGCGCATCCTCTATGCGATGCACGAGATGGGTGTTTCACCCCGGGGGAGCCACCGGAAGTCCTCCTCAATCATCGGCGAAACCATGGGTGATTACCACCCACACGGGGACAGCGCGATCTACGATGCGCTCGTGCGGATGGCACAGGACTTCTCGCTGCGGTATCCCCTCGTCGACGGTCAGGGGAACTTCGGCAGCATCGACGGTGATCCACCGGCAGCGATGCGGTACACCGAGGCCCGGATGGCACCGATCGCCGAGGAGTTGCTGGCCGACATCGAGAAGGATACCGTCGACTTCAGCGCGAACTACGACGACCGACTCACCGAACCGGACGTGCTGCCGGCGGCGATTCCGAATCTGCTCGTAAACGGTGCCTCGGGCATCGCCGTCGGGATGTCGACGAACATCCCGCCGCACAACCTCCGGGAGGTCGTCGATGCGACCATCCACCTCATCGACAACCCGGAGTGTGAGATCCGGGAGCTGATCGACACCCCGGAGTCCGACGGGTACATAAAGGGACCCGACTTCCCGACGGGAGCGAACATCGTCAACCGCGAGGGACTGTACAACGCCTACACGACCGGCAGAGGGCGAATTCGGGTCAGAGCCGACATCGACATCGAGCCACGAGAAAGCGGGACGGATCAGATCATCGTCGGGGAGTTGCCGTATCAGGAGAACAAGGCACGTCGGATCGAGCGGATCGCAGACGACGTGACCGACGGGACGATCGAAGGCATCCGAGATATCCGAGACGAATCGGATCGAAGCGGCGTCAGGATCGTCATCGAGTGCAAACGAGGGGCGAACACGGACGTCATCAAAAACCAGCTGCTGGAGCGGCACCTGGAGTCGACGTTTTCGGTCATCTCTCTGGCACTCGTCGACGGACAGCCACGGGTGTTGGACCTCAAACAGCTTCTCGAGGAGTTCGTCGGACACAGAAAGGAGGTCGTTCGCCGGCGTTCGGAGTACCTTCTCGGGGAAGCAGAGGATCGAGCACACATCTTGGAGGGACGGCTGCTCGCACTGCAGAACGTCGACAGCGTGGTGTCGCTGATACGGGACAGCGAAGATCGGACGGCCGCAATCGCCGGACTCCAAGCGGATTTCGAGCTCTCGGAGCGGCAGGCCGAACACATCGTCCGGATGCAACTCGGGTCGTTGACCTCGATGGAGGCCGGTGAGGTGAAATCCGAATACGAGGACGTACAGGCCGAAATCGAGCGACTCGAAACGATTCTGTCCAGTGAATCCGAACTGCTCGACGTCATCAAATCGGAACTCCGGGCCGTCTCCGAGGAGTACGGCGACGACCGACAGACGGCAATCATCGAGGACACCGGGACGGTCACCCGCGAGGACCTCATCGCCGAGGAGACGGTCGTCGTCGTGATCACCGAAGACGACTACGTCAAGCGGATGCCGATCGATCGCTTCGACGCCCAGCGCCGCGGCGGGAAGGGGATCATCGGCACCCGACCGAAGGAGGGCGATCGGGTTTCGGCCGTCTTCACCGCCTCCACCCACGACTATCTGCTGTGTTTCACGAATCAGGGACAGGTGTATCGGCTGAAGGTCTACGAGATTCCGGAGATGGGCCGAAACGCCCGGGGAACGTCGGCGGTGAACGTGATCGACCTCGACGACGGCGAGGAGATCACGGCCGTCGTCGACGTGAACGACATCGACTCGGGGTATCTCGCGATGGTGACCGAAAACGGCTACGTCAAGCGAACGGCGGTTTCTGACTTCGAGAACGTCCATTCGGGGGGAATCCGGGCGGTGTCGCTCGAGAACGGTGACGCCCTCGTCGATGTCGAGGTGACCGCCGGGGATGGGGATCTGATCGTCGGGACCCGCGGCGGGATGACGATCCGATTTCCGGAGTCAGACGCCAGACCGATGGGTCGGTCTGCACGCGGCGTCAACGGCATCAAGCTAACCGGCGACGATCGGGTGGCCGGACTCGTCGCGGCCAAACCCGACGACGACCGGGATCTGTTGACCGTGACGCGAAACGGCTACGGCAAGCGGACGCCGATCTCGGAGTATCGACAGCAGTCCCGCTACGGCAAGGGGTTGATCGACATCAAAACAGACGAGCGAAACGGCGACGTGGTTTCGCTTTCGGCCGTCGAACCCGACGACGACCTCGTCGTGATGAGCGACTCCGGGCAGATCATGCGGACGGTCGCAGGAGAGGTCTCGACGGTCGGGCGGAACACGAAAGGTGTCGTCCTGATGGGACTCGACGGCGACTGGGTGGCCGGTGTCGACGTGGTCGACGAGGCCGTAGACGACGCCGACGACGCAGAACAGGGTACAGAGCCGGAATCGCCGGCCTGAATCGACCCCAAGGGGCTTTGATCAGGGGCGACAAACCCCGTACATGGACGACGTACGTGTCGTGGCGGTCGTCGGCAGTCTTCGGGCGGACAGCTACACCCGTCGAGCCTGTCGGATCGCACTCGATGCCGCCGGGGGATACGACGGCGTCGAGACGGACTACATCGATCTGCGGGAACTGGATCTGCCGGTGTTCGACGCCGACAGGGAGACGCCACCGGACGCCGAGAGCCTCACCGATCGGGTCGAGGCGGCCGATTCGGTGATCCTCGGAACGCCGGTGTACCACGGGTCGTACTCCTCGGCACTAAAAAACGCCCTCGACTACTGTGGCTTCGACGAGTTCGAGGAGACGACGGTCGGGTTGCTGTGTGTCGCCGGTGGGTCGTTCCCGACGACGACACTGGATCACCTGCGGTCGGTCTGTCGGGCGCTGAATGCGTGGGTGCTCCCCCATCAGGTCGCGATTCCGAAGGTGTCCGGACAGTTCGACGGCGGAGAACTCGTCGACGCGGACGTCAGACGGCGCGTCGACGTTCTCGGACAGCGAACCGTCGAGTACGCCGACATCCAGCCCGATCCACGGACGCTCGAGAGCACACAGAACGTCGGGGCAGAGGACTAGCTGGAACGATTCGGAGAACTGATACGGGCCGTCGGCGTACATCGGTCCGTGACACAGTGGGTCGAAAACCCGCAGGGTGGCCGCGACCGTGGGCCGCGGGGACTTCTCAGGGCGTGGATCGAGGTGTCGATCCGGCCGCGTCGGTTCTTCGAAAACGGGATCGCACCGGGCGATCAGGCCCCGGGCCTCATCTTCGCGATGTGCGTGACGGCGGTGTATCTCGGGGGGCGACTCGTGTTCGCGCCCGAGACGCTGCCGTCCTTCGGCGGGTCGATCCTGACCGCGGCGATCGTCCTCGGTGTCGGTTGCGTGCTCGTTGCGCCACTCGCCTTGCATCTCGCCGCGGCGATTCAGACCCTCGCGTTGATCCCGATCGCAGACGACCGTGCCGGCGTCAGTGAGACCGTTCAGGTCGTCGGGTACGCGGTTGCACCCTGCGTGTTCGTCGCCGTTCCGGTACCTGCGATACAGCTGTTTGCGGCGGCGTATGGGTTCTGTCTCCTCGTCGTCGGCCTCGTCGTCGTCCACGGGATCTCCGTTCCGCGAGCGGTTCTTTCCGCCGTCGTTCCCGGCCTGTTCGTCTTCGGCCTTGCTTTCGGTGGGATCGGGTCGCTGGAATCGCTGCTCGGCGTCGAGTTGACCACCGACCCGGCGGGCGGGTAGAATCCGACAACCGTTTCAAGCATCGACTGCTGTTCTGTTGTAATGGGTAACTGTATCATCTGCGGTGCGCCCGATGAAGGCCCCGTCTGTGACACGCATCAGGAAGACGTGGTCTTCGAGTTCGAAGGCGACCGCCCCGATCAACTCACCCCCGGCCGCTACTACAAGGGAACGGTCGATGGGTACGCCGATTTCGGCGTCTTCATCGACATCGGTCCCGTGACCGGGCTGTTGCATCGAAGCAAGATCGACCGCCGCATCGAGAGTCTCGACTGGGACTCCGGAGACACGATCTGTGTACAGGTCGAGAGCATCCGAGACAACGGCGACATCGACCTCGGCTGGTCGATCCGACAGGAAGACAGCGAGTTCCGCGGCGTCGTCGTCGACGCCCCGGACGGCGATTACCTGGCCGAGGAGGAATCGGCCGAGGAAGTCGGGGAAGCCGAGGAGACGCCTTCGGCCACGACCGACTCCGATGCCGACGACGAACCGACTTCGGCCACGGCGAACGGTGCCGAGACGGCGAGTGAGCCGACCGATTCCGATCCACCGGGAGCCGTCGAAGAACCCGACGCCGTCGAAACGGCGGCGGACGAAGACGAAGAGTCAGATGCCGATACGGTCGAATCTGCCGACGAGGACGAAAGCGAAGAGCCGGATGCCGATACGGCCGATTCTGCCGACGAGGACGAAAGCGAAGAGTCGGACGCCGACCTCACCCGCGTTCCGGTCGAGGAACTCCGAGATCGGGTCGGGGATTCGGTTCGGCTGGAAGGGGCGGTCGCAAGCGTCAGACAGACCTCCGGGCCGACCGTCTTCGAGTTGCGGGACGAGACCGGCGTCGTCGACTGTGCGGCGTTCGTCGAGGCGGGCGTCAGAGCCTATCCCGAAATCGAGGCCGATGCGATCGTTCGACTCGACGGCGAGGTGCGACTCCGCCGCGACGAGATACAGGTCGAGACGGAGTCGCTCGTCGAACTCGAAGGCGAAGGTCGAGAGACGGTCGAGTCGCGGATGGAGGCGGCGCTGGACGCCGAGGCGAGTCCCGACTCCGTCGGGCCGTTGACCGACGACGACGCCATCGAAGCCGTGTCGGCGGACGTCGAGACGGCGGCGACGGCGATCCGACGGGCCGTACTCGAATCCCGACCGGTCGTCGTTCGCCACGACGCGACGACGGACGGCTACGTCGCCGGGGCTGCGATCGAGCGAGCCGTCCTGCCGCTCGTCACCGAACAACACGCCTCCGCCGACGCCGTCTATCATTACTTCGATCGCCGGCCGCTGGAGGATGGCGTCTACGACATGAACGACGCGACGAAGGACGTCACCCGAATGCTCGGTGATCGGGAACGACACGACGAGAAACTCCCGCTTTTCGTCTTCGCCGCCGCCGGATCGACGGCGGCCTCGGCCGACGGACTGGAGTTTCTCGAACTGTACGACGCCCCACGGATCGTCGTCGACAGCGGATCGCCGGCCGCGGCGATCGAAGACGACGCCGACTTCGTCACCGTCCCCGATCGCAGCGCAACGACGATCGCGGCGACGATTGCGGCGGCAGTCAACGACGATGTCCGGTCGGACCTGCTACACCTGCCGGCCGTGAGCTACTGGGAGGCGGTGCCGTCGGGCTACGAGGAACTGGCCGCAGACGCGGCACCCGAGAGGATCGAGAACATCCGGAAGGCCGTTGCCCTGCAGGCCTACTACCAGTCCTACGAGGACAAACGGGAGCTGATCGCGGATCTGCTCTTCGGCGAACGGACGGAACTCGCCGCACAGATCAAAGAGCAGTTCGAGCGCAAGCTGGACGCCGAAATCGAGACCGCACTCGCAAACGTCGACGAGCGGACGGTCGACGGGACGACGATCACCGTCCTCGACACCGACGCCTACACCCACCGCTTCGATTTCCCACCGACGCGTCTTCTGTTGGACGAACTGCACCGTCGACTCGACGCCGATGCGGTCGTCGGCGTCGCGACGGACGAACTCCACATTCGCAGCGACACGCCGATCGACACCGATTCCGTCGTCGAATCGCTCCGCGAGGCGGCACCGAACGCCGGCGTCGTCGACCCCGGTGCCCGTGACCTGAAGCTCGAATTCCTCGCCGGAGAGCGGGATGCCGTTCTCGAATCGGTCGTCGACTCCGTCACGGAGCAGGTCACCGCGGCGTCGGCCTGATCGCGCGCGTCGGCTCGTCTCGAGGCGGTAGCCACTTACCTGCGGAATCCGTTTGTTTTCCCGATGAGTACCGACGGCGCGACCGAATCGGAAGCCTTCCGGCGGGTGTGTGAGTCACTCGTCGAGTCGATCCTCGACGGCGAGATCGACCGCGACGACGTCGAATCCGCGAAACTCGAGGCCTGTCGTGAACACTCCGCACCGAAGGTGCCGAAGAACACGGATATCCTCGATTTCGCGCCACCGGATCGCCGTGAGGAACTCGAATCCGTCCTGCGTCGCAAGCCGGTCAGGACCGCATCCGGCGTGTCGCCGGTTGCGATCATGACCTCGCCACACACCTGCCCACACGGCAAGTGTCTGTACTGTCCCGGCGGCCCGGCCTCGGAGTTTTCCTCCTCACAGTCCTACACCGGCCACGAGCCGGCAGCAGCCCGCGGCGTGCAGAACGATTACGATCCGTACGGACAGGTGACGCTGCGGCTCGAACAGCTCAGGGAGATCGGCCACCCGGTCGACAAGGTGGAGTTGATCCTGATGGGCGGGACGATGACCGCGCGTTCTCACGACTACCAGGAGTGGTTCGTCAAGCGTGCACTGGAGGCGATGAACGACTACGACCTCGATACGCAGCCGGATCCAAGCGAGACGGAGTCGTTCAAACCCGACCCCGAGGACGCCGAGTTCCGGTATCTCGAGGACGTGATCGCGGAAAACGAGACCGGAGACATCCGAAACATCGGGACGACCTTCGAGACGAAGCCCGACTGGTGTGATCCAGAACAGATCGATCGGATGCTTCGGCTCGGCGGGACGAAGGTCGAGGTCGGCGTCCAGACCACCTACGAGCGGATCAACCGCGAGATGCACCGCGGCCACGGTGTCGAGGCGTCGATCGACGCCAACCGTCGACTCCGGGATGCCGGATTCAAGGTCGGATTCCACATGATGCCCGGACAGCCCGGCATGTCGAAGGAGATGTGTCTGCAGGATTTCCGGGAGCTGTTCGAAAACACCGACTGGCGGCCCGACTACCTGAAGATCTACCCCACGCTCGTCGTCAGGGATACCGTCACCTACGACATGTGGCGCCGGGACGAGTACGACCCGCTGACGAACGATGAGGCGGCCGAACTGATCGCCGAGATCAAATCGATGATCCCCCGGTATACGCGTCTCCAGCGCGTACAGCGGGACATTCCCGCCGATTTCATCGACGCCGGCGTCTGGAAGTCGAACCTGCGACAGCTCGCCCGCAAACGGATGGACGACCACGGCTGGACGTGTGACTGCATCCGGTGTCGTGAGGTCGGCATGAACGACGAGGAGCCGGAACGGCTGGAGTACAATGTCGACACCTACGAGGTCGCCGGCGGAACCGAGCACTTCATTTCGGTCGAGGACTTCGAGAAGGACCTCCTCGTTGGCTTCTGTCGGCTCCGGTTCCCGAACGATCCGGTCAGAAGCGAACTCGAAGACGCCGCCATCGTGCGTGAACTGCACGTTTACGGCAACGAGGTCGGCGTCGGCGAACTGGGTGGCGACGACCACCAGCACCGCGGACACGGGAAGCGGCTGCTCGCCGAAGCCGAAAAGCTGGCCCGAGAAGCCGGCTACGAGAAACTCTCCGTCATCTCCGGAATCGGCGTCCGGCAGTACTACCGGGAGAAACTCGGGTACGTCCAGGACGGACCGTACGTCTCGACGTGGCTGTGATCTAGTCGCCCAGACGGCCGGGGGCAAACGCCGCACGCGCCGTCGCGGCGTCGTCGCCGATCTTCTTTGCACGGTATCCGAGCGTGTCCCCGTCACCACACTCCCCGAACAGTACGGGGTAGAACGTCCAGTTCGCGACGAGTCTGTCCCCGGCGTGGGTGCCGAACACCGAGAGCTTCGGGACAGGTTCGAAGTTTTCGACGTCGGTTCTGGTTTCCGGGTCGGCGTCGATCCGGTCGGCGATGGTGTAGAATGCGGGAGAGACGACCTCGGCGTCCGCGTCGGCGTCGAGAATGCCGAGGGATCGAAGCAGATCGTCGACGGCCTCGGTCGGGTCGGTCACGCCGATTTCGAAGACGACGGCTCCGACGGTGGTCGGATCGAGGCTCCATTCGGCGTCTGCGCCACCGGTATCGACGGCCCACGGCGTCGGCAGTTCTGCGGCGACATCGATGGCGTCGGGATACGCACGATCGAAGAAGGCGATCGGCGTCTCGTTTCGGTGTGCCGCGGTCACGACGACCGTGGGGACCCCCTCCGTCGCTGCCGTGATCGTATCGGCGGCCTCGGCCGTGATCTGTGGGGAGTCGATCCTGACGACCACGACGCCGTCTCGAAGCTTCGAGGCGATCCCACGGCCGTCGAGGTCGAGTGCGTCGTTGATCGCCGCGGTCGTTCCAACGATCCCGACGACAGGATCGCCGCCGTGCGACAGAACGTCGATACCGGCCGCCCCATCTGACATGACCATCCCTACGGGTGCGGTCGATTTGAATCCATCCCTCTCGGACCACACCATTTCATATCGGGTCTGCCACAAGAGGTGGTATGACGCGGCGGGTGACGGAGGGCGTCTGGCTGCTCGACGTTGGCTGGCCCGAACCGGTGGGTGCGAACGCGTTTTTGCTCTCCGAACGGTCGGGAAACGAGACGACCCTTGTCGACGCCGGGTTGCCGATCGGTCGTCGGTCACTCGATGCCGAAATCAGGGCGACGGGACACGACCCGTCCGATGTCGACCGGGTGCTTTTGACCCACTACGATCTGGATCACGCCGGCGGCCTCCGTGGATCGGCGGTCGACGCACCGGTGTATCTCGGCGAGGCCGACCGACGGCTGCTCGTCGGCGCTGACCGGCCGCCGTGGCGCCACCACAAGGGAGCGTTTCACCGGGTTCTCAGACGCCTGTTTTCCCTTTCGACGACGGAGGTTCGTGGAGTCAGAGACCGGGAGAGGATCGGTGGATTCCGGGCGCTGCACACGCCGGGGCACAACCCCGGTCACACGATCTACCTCCACGAGGGCCGACGGGTGGCGTTTTTCGGTGATCTCGTCAACGAACGCGACGGGGTCTACCTCCCGCCGCCGTGGCTCGACTCCTACGACACGGATCGTGCCACGGAGAGTATCAGACGGGTCGCGGCGGAGCTTTCGGCGGATTCGATCGACCACGGCTGCTCCGGCCACGGACGACCGATCTCTCCCGGGGCCGCCGAGGCCCTCCGGACGCTCGCCGAGAGCCTGTCGTAGCCTCCGATCGCCGGCAGAACCGTCGTCGGCTGAGGGTCTTTTGTACCCGAGAGCCGATGTCGTACGTATGGAACTCGCCATCGTCGGTGCCGGAGCAGCGGGTGCAGCCGCCGCCTACGCACTCCGGGAGACGCCGGTCGAAACGACAGTCTTCGAGAAATCACGCGGCGTCTGTGGCCGCGCCGCGACGCGACGACGCGGCGACTGTCGGTACGACCACGGCGCAAACTACCTGAAGAGCAAAAGCGAGCGGATCAACCGACTCGTCACCGAAACGCTACCGTCGGACGATCTCGTCGACATCGAGGAACCGGTGTGGGTGTTCGACGGCGACGGCGAGATCAGCCCCGGTCGCGAGGCCGACGAACACAAATGGACCTACCGGACGGGGATCACCGGCCTCGCAAAGCGGCTGTTCGAGGAGACCGACGCCGAGATCGAATTCGAGACGCGGGTCGGAAGCCTGTCGCAAACGGAGGGCCGGTGGCGTCTCAGAGATGTCGACGACACCCCGCTCGGAACCTTCGATGCGGTACTTCTGACCCCGCCGGCTCCACAGACGGCCGATCTGCTCGCGGAGACGACGTGGGCGGAGAAAGCCGAACTCGGAGCCGAACTGCAGGCAACCGTCGAAGCGGTCCCGTACCGGACGATCTACACCGTCGTCGCGCGGTACCCCTTCGAGTTGGATCGGCCCTGGTACGGCATCGTCGACGTCGAGAAGGAACATCCGATCGGCTGGGTCGGCAGAGAGGAACTGAAGCCGGGACACGTCCCGGACGGATCGCTGCTCGTAATCCAGATGTCGCCGGAGTACTCGACGCGCCGCTACGACGACCCCTCCGAGGCGGTGAAGGCGGACGTGACCGATCGCGTCGCCGAGTTGCTGTCCGACGAGCGTCTCGCCGATCCGGAGTGGACCGACAGACAGGGCTGGCTGTACGCACTCCCCGAGGACGGTGCAGACGAGGCGACGCTCCGGCAGGCCGAATCCGAGGGGCTGTTTTTCGCCGGCGACTGGGTCGTCGGGGACGCCCGACTGCACCGGGCCGTGGAGGTCGGTCTCGACACGGGCGAGCGGATCGCCGATACGAGCTGATCCGATTCTCCAGAGCGACACGCCCTTTAGGTGTCCACCACTCGGTTCGGTATGGATCCAAAGCGGGAGCTGTCGAGTGTCGACCTCGCCGCACTTCTCGTCGAGTTGCGCGAGTACGAGGGGATGGTACTCGACAAGGCGTATCTGTACCCCGACGACATGCTTCGGTTGAAGTGTCGGGACTTCGACCGCGGTCGGGTCGAACTGCTGATCGAAATCAGAGACCCAAAGCGCGTCCACATCTCGAATCCCGAACGCGTCCCCGACGCCCCGGAGCGACCGCCGAACTTCGCGAAGATGATTCGCAACCGGATGGCCGGCGGGACGTTCGTCGGCGTCGAGCAGTACGGCTTCGATCGAATCCTCACCTTCGAGTTCGAACGCGACGACGCGACGACGCTGCTCGTCGTCGAGCTGTTCGGCGACGGCAACGTCGCCGTCTGCAACGAGGACCGGGAGGTGATCGGCTGTCTCGACACCGTCCGGTTGCGGTCTCGGACGGTCGCCGCGGGGTCGCAGTACGGCTACCCCGACTTTCGGTTCGATCCCTTCGACGCCGACTTCGAGGCGTTTCGGGCGAAGATGGCGGAGTCCGACACCGACCTCGTCCGGACGCTTGCGACGCAGTTGAACTTCGGTGGGCTGTACGGCGAGGAGCTGTGTCGCCGGGCCGGCGTCGAGAAGACCCTCGACATCGAGGCGGCGACGGACGACCACTACGAGGCGATCTTCGGAGCCATCGAGCGGCTCTGGACACCGATTCAGGAGGGGAATCTCGATCCACGGCTGTACGAGGACGACGGCTCGGTCGTCGATGCGACCCCGATTCCGCTGGAGGAACACGAGGCGGCCGGGCTCTCTGCGACGGACGTCGAGACGTTCAACGGCGCACTCGACATCTACTTCGATCGGCTGGAGGCCGACGAGACGGACTCGACGACCGATCGACCGGATTTCGAGGCCGAGATCGCAAAACACGAACGGATCATCGAACAGCAGGAAGGCGCAATCGAGAACTTCGAGAAACAGGCCGCAGCCGAACGCCGGAAGGCGGAGCTTTTGTACGCAAACTACGATCTCGTCGACGAGATCATCACGACCGTCCAGCGGGCCAGGACACAGGACGTCGATCCCGAGGAAATCGAATCCAGACTCGAGGAGGCCGCAGCGGAGGGCATCGAAGCCGCAGAGGCGGTGAGAGGCATCGGTGAGATGGTCGAGATCGACCTCGACGGTGAATCGATCGAGATCGATCCGACGACGGGCGTCGAGAAGAACGCAGATCGGCTGTACACGGAGGCAAAGCGGATTGAATCGAAGAAGGAAGGCGCATTAGAGGCGATCGAGAACACCCGCGAGGACCTCGAGGCGGTGAAACAGCGGCGATCGGAGTGGGAAGCCGAGGATGCGGGGGAGGAAGACGACGAACCGAATCGCAAACGGGACTATCTGTCGATGGAGTCGGTTCCGATCAGACACGACGAGAAGTGGTACGAGCGGTTCCGCTGGTTCCGGACGACGGACGGCTTTCTGGTGTTGGGTGGCAGAGACGCCGACGACAACGAGGAACTGGTCAAAAAGTACATGGACCCGTCGGATCGGTTCTTCCACGCCCAGGCCCACGGTGCGCCGGTGACGATCCTGAAGGCAACCGAACCCGACGAGCCGGCACGAGACGTTTCGATCCCGGATTCGAGTCGAGCCCAGGCCGCACAGTTTGCGGTGTCGTACTCCTCCGTGTGGAAGGACGGCAAGTTCGCCGGAGACGTCTACGAGGTCTCGCCCGATCAGGTCTCGAAGACGCCGGAAAGCGGCGAGTACATCGAGAAGGGCAGCTTCGTGATCCGTGGCGACCGGGAGTACTACCGGGATACGCCCGTCGGCGTCGCCGTCGGCATCTCCTGTGAGCCGGAGACGCGGGTGATCGGCGGCCCACCGGAGCCGATCACCGAACAGGCCGAAACGACGGTCGAGATCGAACCCGGCCAGTACGCACAAAACGACATCGCAAAGCGGATCTACCGGAGCCTGCGGGAGCGCTTCCGCGATACGAGCTTCGTCCGGAAGGTGGCGAGCCCCGACAGAATTCAGGAGTTCTGTCCGGCGGGGGGCAGCCGAATGATCGATTGAGGTCGGTGCCGCAGACGGACGGCGTACTGCGTGCGGTGACGCCTGTGTTCGACCCCTCGGGTCGTTCGGGGCCGACCGCTCCGATAGGATTAAACCGAAACTGCACCTAGCGTGTCTCAGCAACCGGTGTCTCTTCGGTGGGTGTCCGCCAGGGTGTCCGAACCCGCCCGACGACCACTCCCGGATCAACCGGGCAGGACCTCCGATCATGTCGATAACGGTCAAAGCGAACGTCTATCACGAACATCTCGCCCTCGTCCCGACGCTGCAGCAGTTGGAGGACGTGAATATCCAGGTCATCACCCACGTGAACACCGATCCGGGGTCGAACACGTTTCCGTTTCTCATCGAGTATCACGATCAGGCGGAACTCGAAGCGGCCCTCGATGCCGATCCGACGATCGAGGCCTACGACCTCGTCGACAGGAACAACGACACGGGGATCTACTACATCGAACACACCGAGGAGGCAAAGCTCATAAGCAGCATCGTGACCTCGGTGAACGGCTTCGTCGTTCACACGGAGACGAAGGATCGGGGCTGGTTCGTTCAACTGCACCTCCCCGACCGACAGGCCCTGAGTACGATCTGGGAGTACGCGGAGACGCAGGGGATCCGAATCGACATCATCGAAATCTACGGCGATAGCGGGACCGACGTCGACGCCTCCTACGGGTTGACCGAGCCACAGCGAGAGGCGCTTATCGTCGCGTTCAGAAACGGATACTTCGACGAACCGCGGGAGATGTCGCTGAACGAGGTCGCCGAGGAGATCGGCCTGTCCTCGACGGCGATGAGTGGCCGGATGCGGCGCGGGATGCGAAACCTGATTTCGGCCGCACTCGAAGACGAGGAGTCGTCGTAGCGTTGGAGAAGGAGGATAGAAACGGACTGCGTTCGCGGTCGTTTATAAACCCCCGGAACACGCAACGACACGGTTTATGATTCCATACTGATACCCCAGAGGTATGCAAGGTGACTCACTACCGGATGCAGAGGATCTCGAACACCCGAACTTTCCGACGGTAAATCAGTCCGACCGCGTTCTGCCGCGGAACCTCCGGCAGACGGGCGATGCAGACATCGAACTCCTGATTTCGACCCGCGTTCGGAAGTCGCCGTTCTGGCATCTCTCCGTCGAGGAGGGCTGCTGGCGCGCAACGGTGTACAACCGGATGTACCACCCACGGGGAATGATCGAACCCGAAGACGGTGGGCCGATGAAGGAGTACGAACTGCTCGTCAACGACGTTACCCTCTGGAACGTCGCCGTCGAACGGCAGATTCGCGTGAAGGGTCCTGACGCCGAGGCGCTCACGAACTACGTCATCACGCGGGATGCGACGGAGATCGAGCCGATGAGCGGCAAGTACGTCATCCTCTGCAACGAGGACGGCGGCATCCTGAACGATCCGGTCCTGCTCCGCCCCGACGAGGACGAGTTCTGGTTTTCGATCTCGGATTCGACGCTCATGCAGTGGCTGCAGGGCGTCAACGTCGGCAAGGACTTCGACGTCGAAATCGACGAAATCGACGTCTCGCCGATGCAGATTCAGGGGCCAAAATCAGTCGACGTGATGCAGGATCTCATCGGCGACGAGGTCCACGACGTTCCGTACTACGGCCTGATGGAAGCCGTCGTCAACGGCTGTGAGGTGCTCGTCAGTCAGACCGGCTTCTCCGGCGAGAAGGGCTTCGAAATCTACGTCCAGGATTCGATGGAAAACGCCGAGGCGGTCTGGAATCCCGTCATGGAGACGGTCCGAGACCACGGCGGCGACGTGATCGCACCCTCTCACCACCGGCGGATCGCCGCCGGCATCCTCTCGTGGGGCCAGGACATGGACCACGAGACGTCGCCGTTCCAGGTCAACCTGAGCTATCAGGTCCCCGACGACAAGGACGCCGACTACATCGGCAAGGAGGAACTCGAACGACAGAAGGAACTCATCGAGGACGGCGAGTACCCCTTCGAACTCAAGATGGTCGGACTGAAGATGGCCGGCGAACCGATCGAGGACTACGCCGAGGACTTCTGGCTCGTCTCCGACCCCGAAACCGGAGAGTACTGTGGGTACGTCACCTCGCCGTGGTGGAACCCCGACCTGGAGACGAACGTCGCCCTCGCACACGTCCCGGCGGAGAAACTCGAGGCGGAACTCGACACCCCACTCGACGACCGCGTCTACGACGAGGACACCGACATCGAGTTCCAGGTCCACCTGCCCGAGGAGTACGCCGAGGAGCCGGGTGAACCCGTCTACGCGAAGGTCTCGAAGGTGCCGTTCAAGGAGTCCGTCAATCCGAGCGCCCGCGAACAGGCCAAGCTCAACGCCCGACAGGACGCAAAGCAGGACTGATCGTCCTCGCGGCGTGTGCGGTATTTTTTTACAGAAGTGAAAAACGCCACAGAGGAATCGACAGCCGCGTCAGGGATCAAAAACGCCACAGAGAAAACAGCGGCCGGCGTCAGTCGATCGACGTCCGGTCGGGGTCCTCGCCGTCGGCGGCGCCCTCTGCGGCGGCAGCAGCCGATCGGAGCCTGTCGGCGAGCGTTCTGGCTGCCTCGGGCGTCAACCCGGCGTTGACCCAGACGCTATCGACCTGTGTCGAGAGTTCCACGCCGACGCCCTCGTCGCCGATCCGGTATCCGGCGACCGTAATCTCCGTGTCTTCCTCACGCAGAACCGGCCCACACTCGACTATGACCTCGTCTGCGACGACGGACCCGCCGGCCCGCTGAACGACGTCGCTGTATTCCCCCGATGGCCCCTCGATGTCGTCCGCTATCGTGCTGTGTTGCATGTGAGTTGTATTCGAAATTACAGTATCCCGTCGACCTCGGTGTGGGTCACGGTTGTCGGTGCGAAGTCTCTTATTCGGTGGTTTCAGTACGCCTTCGACCAGCATCAATGTTCCCGCTCAGTACTGTGGCTGTTTATTAGTTGGCGTGAAAGCAGAACCTAACAGATTCCAAATACGTTTTGGAATTCGAAGAGTGTCAGAACACTCGGGCCATGTCGGCTCAACTCAGACGCTTCCGGCGCCACGATTCGGTGTCTGGGGTCTGGTTGAACGTGTAGATGTGGAGGCCGCGGATGTTGTACTCCGGGTCGTCGAGATACGGTGCGAGGGCGTCGACGAGGTCGTCGGGGCGGTACGTCCCGCGCGATCCGATCAGTTGCCGGACGAACCCGAGGATGCCGGTCGTCTTTCGGAGGAAGTCGATCGAATCGCCGACGCCGACCTTCTGTGAAATCTTCAACAGCCGCTGGTATTTCATCACGCCCGGAATGCCGACCTCGATCGGGAGGTCGATACCCCGGCTCCGGATCGCCTCCGTCCACTCGAGGATCTGCTCTGGATCGTAACAGATCTGCGTGACGATGTACGTGGCGTAGGGAGCCTTCTTCGCCATCGACTCGGCCAGGGTTGCGTCGTCTAGAAAGTCGTGGCCCTCGGGATACCCGGTGATGCCGACCTCCTCGAAGGAGTGACCGAGGTCGTCGAGGGCGACCAGCAGCGAGTACGCCGAATCGAACTCACCGGCCGGTTCCTCTCGGTCGCCGCCGGGGACGAAGATGTCCGTGACACCGGCTTCGGTCAGCCGGGTGGCGATCTCGTCGAGGTGGTCTCGGTCCCGGACGTATCTTGCGGCAACGTGCGGAATGACCTCGTATCCCTCGGCTGCGGCCTGCTCTGTCTTCTCGATCGTCGCGTCGAGGCCGAGTTGCGGGGACGCGGTGATCGCAATCTTCGCTCCATCCTGGAGATGTTTCGTCTCGTCGTCGAAGCTGTCGAACGGCATCAACTCGAAGCGCGCCTCCGTGAGCAGGCGCTCCGTGTTTGGTTGCCGCGTCTGTGTCCGTGTGCTAGTCGACATCTATGGACTCTCTATCCTCGTGTGTTACTTGTGGTCCCGGGTTGTAAATATCGTGTTCTTATATACCAGACGGTGGCCGATCGCTCAGGCGGTCGCGGAACGACGGATCCGATCTGCGATCTCTTCGCGCGAGACGGTCGTCTCCGGTGCGTTCGAGACCCGCGTCATCACCAGATCGATGAGATTCAACCCTTCGAGGATCTCCTGTGTCTGCGTTCGATCGAGCTCGAGTCGTCGCTGGACCTGATACAGCGTCATCGCGTTCTCGACAGCGTCGGCAAGTTCCTCGATCGTCAGTCCGTCGGGGAGGCCGATTCCGTCGGCCATGAGCTGGTCTTCCTGCATCGCCTCGAGTGGGTCGGATTCGACCCGAGCGTTCGAATTCGCGCGTTTCGTGTTCTCGGATTGCGTCTCGGCGGCGTCGCTCCCTCGTTGGGTGTCGTAGGAGTTGGCCTCGTGGACCCCGGCCTCGATCATGTACCGGCGGACCGTCTCCGAGGAGACGTCGATTTCGAATCGATCCCGCATCTCGGCGAACGTCTCACACCGGTCGTACAGCGCCTGAAGATACTCGGTGTCGTCGTACGGACGGAGGTCCTCGTCCCGGATCGCCCGAAGGTCGGCGTCGGCTTCGTTCGCGTCGGCTGAGCCGTTGGCCGACGTATCGGTATCGGAGGCGGAGATGGGCTCCGCCGGTTCGAGACGGTCCGTTCGGTCCTCGGATGCGTCGGATTCCGAGGGTGCGACCCGAGGCGGTCGGTCGTCGGTCCCCGAATCCGTCTCCTCGGGTGACTCGATGTCGAGTCGAAAGGTCACGACGATTTCGCCGTCCGTGACCCGAACGTCTTCACGAGAGACGGACACGTTTTCTGGCGTCTCCGATCCGAATTCCGGGAGAATCGACGACGAAAACGCGACCTGAAGCCGACCGTCGGATCGTACGTCTGCTGTCGTCGGCGTCGGGGGATCTGCCTCACAGAGCCGAAGCGGTACGTCGACCGTTGCTTCCAGTCGATTCGTCGAATCCGCGGGCGACAGCGTCGCGTCCACCTCCCGTATCGATCGGTCCGTGGACTCGTACTCCTCGACGATCCGAGAGAGTGTGTCCAGTGCACCACCAAGTGACATAATTGTACAGACAATGCCCGTGACACAGAATAACAGTACATGCTCTATACTCCACGTATTAAAATGGTAGTCGCAGACGACGGTTCGTGGCGGCTACCGAACGGCACAACGCCGACTCAGACGACGGTCGCAATTCCGGCCAATCGTTCACCTGCCATCACCGTCGCCTCCCGTGTCAGTGAGTACACCACGCCACGTTCCGGAGCGGAGACGGTCTGTCGTGTCTCGAAGGTCGACGGACAGTAGATCGTCCCAACCCTCGTTTCGGTTGCGACCTCGTCGCCGACGGACAGGTCGGGCCGCGGTTCGAACAGCCCGGACGCCGCGGCGACGCTGTTCTCGCCGACGTCCTTCAGCCGCGTCGGCGTCGTCGGCGTTTCGGTAGCGCCGGGAAGCACGTCGAGTGTCCGGAGCACGTTTTCGATCCCGGACACGCCTCGTTCGGCCGCCTCGTGGTCGATACACCGGCTGTTTGAGAGTTCGGGGACGATCGTCGGAATCCCCTCAGCCGACGCGACCGTCCGAAGCTTGCCACCGCTTTCGGTTACAGCCGTCGTCTCGTCGGTTCCGGCGAGCAGAAACTCACTCCCGAAGGCCTCGGCGAGTTCCTCGGCCGCCGTATCGCCGTTCTGAAACCGAACGTGTTCGAGCATGTCGGGGGTTCCGGTGTGGAGGTCGACCACCGCATCCGCATCGGCGACGAACTCCCACAGCCGTGCCACAAGCTGTTCGAGCATCGTTCCGTTTTCGTCGCCGGGCCAGATCCGATTCAGATTCGGATTCACGACATCGAAGGCAGGAGGGGTCATGTAGGTCCGCTGATCGAACGCCAGGGGGTTGCTCACGGGAACGGAGACGACCGTGCCGGCGATTTCCGCCTCGAGCAGCCGTTCGTGGAGCCGTCGCAGCACCGCCGGTCCGTTGATCTCGATTCCGTGTTGTGTGGCCTGTAGGTAGACCGTCGGACCGACTCCGCCGTCGTATCGATGAACCGCGACGGTCGGCCCGTCCCCCGACGGAAGCAGTCCGAGCCTGTGTTTTTCTACCTGGTGTGACACCGGGGCGTATTCCATACGGAGTTCGTTGGTGCCACGTGCTTGTATGTGTCTGCCGGATCGACGGGGGGTTTAATCCCGACCGGCCGGAAGCCACCCGCGTGCACATCGAATCGAGCACCTGGACCGAACTGGAGGCGGTCGGCACCGATCTCGCGGTGGTCCCTGTCGGAAGCACGGAACAGCACGGTCCACACGCGACCCTCGGAACCGACACGCAGAACGCCCGAACGATCGCAGACGGCGCCGTAGACCGGTACGACGGAACGGTCGTGGTGACGCCGGCGATTCCGGTCGGGGTCGCGGAGGAACACCGCGCGTTCAGCGGAACGCTTTGGGTCTCCGAGTCGACGTTCCGGAGCTACCTCGAGGACGTCGTCGAGAGCCTCTGTTTCCACGGCTTCGATCGGGTCGTGTTCGTCAACGGCCACGGCGGAAACGTGGCGGCGCTGCGGGAGGTGGCCGCCGGTCTCACCCGAGACGAACCGGCCTTCGTGGCCACCTTCACCTGGTTCGACGAGGTCGGCGAGTACACCGCACAGATGGGCCACGGCGGGCCGCTGGAGACGGCACTCCTTCTGTACTCGAACCCCGAGTTCGTCCGAACGGACCGACTCGACGCGGCGGCAGACGGCGGTAGCGACCGCTGGGGGGACTGGCAGGGCAAGACGAACCTCGCCTACGACACGGAGGAGTTCAGCGAAAACGGCGTGGTGGGCGATCCCCGCGAGGCGAACGCCGAACTCGGCGAGGAGCTGTTCGAACGCGCGACGACAGCCCTCGTCGAACTTCTCGACGCCGTCGCCGACCGCGATATCGACGCGGAGTGACGGCGAAACACGAACTGTTCGCTGAGTGATTGGTTTTGTCGAATCCCCGGTAGACGACAGGTATATGCGGATTCCACGGGGAGTGTGGGGTATAATGGAGACCCACGACACCGTACCGAGAGAGGCGGATACAGTCGTCGTCGGCGCCGGCATCGTCGGCTGTAACGTTGCCTATCAGTTGACCGAATACGGTCGGGACGACGTCGTCGTCGTCGATCAGGGGCCGATGCCGACCACCGGCGGCTCATCGACACACGCACCCGGGATCATGTTCCAGACGGCCGAACCGAAGGTGCTCACGAAGTTTGCAAACTACAGCCGGAAGCTGTACTCCGAGCTGGAAGACGACTACGGCAATCCGGCCTACAACGAGGTCGGCGGAATCGAGGTCGCACGTAGTGAGGAGCGGATGGACTTCCTCCAGCGCCGCGTCGAGTGGGGCAAGGCCTGGGGCGTTCCGGATCCGCAGCTCCTCGAACCGGAGGAGGTGGCCGAACACCTCCCGCTCGTCGATCCCGATCAGATCCTCGGCGGGTACTACTCGCCGACGGACGGACAGGTCTCCGGCGTCGTCGCCTGTGCCGCCCTCGCGCGGGAGGCGATGGACAACGGCGCTCGGTTCGTCCCCCACACCCGGACGGAAGACGTCGAGACGGACGACGGCGAGGTACAGGCCGTCGTCACGGAAAACGGTACGATCGAGTGCAACGAGGTCGTCGTGGCGACGAACATCTGGGCGAGACAACTCGGCGAGAAGCTGGGCGTCCACCTGCCCGTGGCACCGGTCGAACACCAGTACACGATGACCGAGTCGCTGCCGGAGATGGAGGAGGCAGCGGTCGATATCACCGATCATCCGCTGTTCGAAAACTACGAGAACGTCTCCGGCGACAAGGCGCGACGGCTGCTCGTCGGCCCCGACCGACCCATCCTCCGGGATCAGGACAACGCCATGTACTACCGGACCCACGGCGACTCCTACGGAATCGGTTCGTACAACCACGAGCCGATCGTGCCCGACCCACAGGAACTGGGTGGCAACGATCCCGACGGCGAACAGGGATCCGTCCACGAGTTCACCGACTACCACATGAACAACGCCACCCATCCGGATCGACCCGACAAGGCCCCCCGGCAGGCGAGTGACGAACTCATCCCCGCCACGGAGGGTGCCGACCTCGAATTCAAATACAACGGGATGTTCGCCGAATCGCCGAACGGCCTCCCGGTTATGGGTCCGGTTCAGGAGTACGACGGACTCTGGACCGCCGCTGCGATCTGGGTCACCCACGCCGGCGGTGCCGGGAAGGCACTCGCAGAGTGGATGGAGAACGGAACGCCGCGGCTGCCCGACGGACCGATCGACCTGGCCCACTGTGACGTGAACCGCTTCGACGACCACGAGGGCAGTTGGGACTTCACCCGGGACATCGGCGGCGAGGAGTACCGGATCGTCTACAACATCGTCCACCCCAAGTGGGTCTGGACGGACAAACAGCGGGACATCCGTCGGACCCCGATGTATCACACCCACAAAAAGTACGACGCCGAACTGTGGGCCGAGGCCGGGTGGGAGGAGCCACAGTGGTTCGAATCCAACGCCGACCTGCTCGCGGAGTACGGCGACCAGATTCCGGATCGAGACGGCTGGGAGGCGACGTACTGGTCGCCGATCGAGGGTGCCGAGGCCCTCCACGTCCGGAACAAGGTCGGGCTCCACGACATGACCGCCTTCAACAAGATGGAGGTCGTCGGCGCCGAAGCCGGCGAGTTCGTCCAGTATCTCTGTACGAACGACATGGACCTCGACGTGGGTGACGTCCGGTACACGCTGATGTGTGACGAAAACGGTGGCGTCAGAGCCGACATCACCGTCACCCGGACCGACGAGGATCGATATCTCCTCCTCACGACCGGCAGAGAGGTCGGCAACAACCACGTCGCGTGGGTGCGCGAACAGTCGCCCGGCGGCGTCGTCGTCAACGACGTCACCTCGAATCTCGCGGCGATGGTCTGTACCGGCCCCGACGCCCGGAAGGTGCTCTCGAAGGTCACGGACGTCGACCTCTCCGACGACGCCTTCCCGTTCTTCAGCAGCCAGCAGTTCTTCATCAAGAACATCCCGGTCACCGCCCTTCGGGTCTCGTATGCCGGCGAACTCGGCTGGGAGCTGTACACGCCCTCCGAGTACGGCGAGCGACTGTGGGAACACATCATGGAGGCCGGCGAGGAGTACGACATCCGGCCGTACGGAAACGGCGCACTGGACGTCCTCCGCATCGAGAAGGGCTTCCGGCTGTGGGGCGAGGACCTTCACACCGAACACAACCCCTACGAGGCGGGACTGGGCTGGGCCGTCGACCTCGAAACCGACTTCATCGGCAAGGAGGCCGTCGTCGCCGCCGCGGAAGGCGAAAACATCGACCACGAGGTCGCCTGTCTGACGCTCGACGACGAGGAGGCGGCCATCCTCGCCGACCGCCCGGTGTTGGCCAGCGATGGACGCGGTGCGGCACAGCCGCACGACGGCGACGACACGATCGGTTACGTCCACAGCGCACAGTACGGCTACACCGTCGGTTCCTGTGTCGCCTACACCTACCTCCCGCCGGAGTACGCCGAACCCGGAACGGACGTGGAGATTCTCTACGAGGGCGAACGCTACGACGCGACCGTCCGAGAGGAACCACTGCTGTAGGCACACCCTGTGACCGCGTTACAGCTTCTGTTCGCCTCCCGATAGGACGTGTCGGACTGCTGGATTTGGCTCGTGGTTTTTTTGTCGTGCCGAGGAAGCATGTAGAAGAATGAAAGTCGACGTCGAAACCCCGGACGGAACGGTCAGGTCCTTCGAAAACATCGTGAACGTCTTTGAAGACGAGACGGGCAACGTCTGTGTCGTGACGTACGCGACGGAGCGGACCGAATTCGACGGCGACGCCCGAATCCTCGACGTCGAACTCGAGGGCAACGAAACGGAGTGTATCTGAACGACGGTGGTTCGGCGTAACGTATAACTGATCCGTCAGGTTGAAATCTCCGTCCTTCGGCGACGGCTGTGACGGAAGCCCACCCACCGCCGGATTACAGATACAGTATTTTCGTCACAGAAAAGCCCGATCGTTTAGTTTATCTCCGAGAAACGGCGTTTCGTACAGGTAGCGGCGCGGAGGGGGGTGTGTGACCGTTGCACTTATACGAGAGACACGGACAGTTTCGGTAAGTCACATGAGCACACAGACACCGCCAACAGAGGCGGATACCGTCGTTATCGGTGCGGGAGCCGTCGGGTCGAGCGTCGCGTATCATCTCTCGGAACTCGGAGCATCGGACGTCGTCGTGATCGATCAGGGACCGCTGCCGGTCACCGGTGGATCGTCGGTCCACGCGCCGGGGATCATGTTTCAGACCTCGCCGTCGAAGATTCAGACGAAGACGGCCTACTACACGAGTCGGCTGCTCGACGATGCCGGGGTGTACGACGAGGTGGGCGGAATCGAGGTCGCACGTAGCGAGGAGCGAATGGATTTCCTCCGCCGTCGTCTCGAGTGGGCGACGTCCTACGGCCTGCCCAACCCACAGTTGCTTTCCCCCGAGGAGGTGACGGAGTACCTCCCGCTCGTCGACGCCGATCAGATCCTCGGTGGGTACTACTCGCCGACGGACGGACGGGTCGACGGTATCGCCGCCCTCGAGTGGTATCGGGAGCAATCCGACGCCGAGTTCTACGGACACACGGAGGTGACGAACATCGAAACGACCGGTGGGGAGGTCACCGCGGTCGAGACGGATCGCGGACGGATCGACTGCAACCGGTGTGTGATGGCGACGAACAACTGGGGCTATCAGACCGGCCAACTCGCCGGAATCGACCTTCCGATCACCCCGGTCGAACACCAGTATGTCGTCACCGAGCCGATGGCGGAACTCGCCGACGCGGACTCGGGTGTCGGCGACAACACGACCGGACTCGACGTTCCCGGACAGCGGGAGATTGCGGAGTACATGAGCGAAGGACCACACAGACCGGTCGGTCGGGACCAGGATCACTCGCTTTACTTCCGGACCCACGGCGACGCGATCGGACTCGGTTCCTACAACCACGAGTCGCTGGTCGTCGACCCGACATCGATGGGGAAAAACACCGACGAACGGCAGGCCTCGGTCCGTGAGTTCAGCCGGAAACACTGGGAGACGCCGACCCATCCCGACCGCGATAAATCCGCAAAGCAGGCCTTCGACGAACTGCTGCCGGCCACGGCTGACGTCGAGTACGCTGCCACGGAAAACGGCATCTTCGTTTTCACCCCCGACGGGATGCCGGCGATCGGTGAGACCAGATCGGTCGACGGACTCTGGTCGGCACTCGCCATCTGGTGGACACACTCGGGTGGGTACGGGAAGATCCTCGCCGAGTGGATGGAAAACGGCGTACCGCGACTGCCCTCCGGTCCGGTCGATACGGGCGGGATCCACGTCCGGCGGTTCGAACCCCACGCCGGCAGCGCCGACTACTTCACCGACCGCGGCGGGTTGCGGTATCGGCAGGTGTACAACATCGTCGAACCCCGATACCAGCCGAGTGACCACCGCGGACTCCGTGTGAGTCCGTTCTACCACCGCCAGCAGGAACTCGGCGCGGAGTTCAATCAGGCCGGCGGCTGGGAGACGCCACAGTACTACGAGTCAAACGAGGACCTCCTCGGTCGGTACGACGAACGGATCCCCGAACAGGACGGCTGGCAGGCGATCAACCGGTCGCCGATCGAGGCCGCCGAACACCTCCACACCCGCGAGAAGGTGTCGATGTTCGACATGACGTCGTTCAGTTCGATCGTGGTCTCCGGAGAAGACGCCGGAGACTTCCTGCAAACCATCTGCAGCAACGACATCGACATCGACGTCGGCCAGGTGCGGTACTCGCTTCTGTTGAACGAGGGGGGGAACATCCTCGCCGACGTGACCGTCGTCCGACTCGACGAGACGGAGTACATGGTCACGACCGGCGGTGGCAACTCGCCGGGCATCCACGGTGGGTGGATCGAGGACCACGCCCCGGAGACGGTGTCGGTGACGATCGAGGAGTCCGCGAAGTGTACGATCGGGCTGTGGGGGCCGAAATCGCGGCTGCTGTTGCAGCGGACGACGGACGCCGACGTCACGAACGAGGGGTTCCCGTACTTCCGGGCGAAACAGATCTACGTCGGAGACGTGCCCGTGATCGCCCTGCGGGTGTCCTACGTGGGTGAACTCGGCTGGGAACTGTGGGCCCCCTCGGGGTACGGACAGAAGCTCTGGGACACCCTCTGGGAGGCCGGCGAGGACCTCGACGTGCGGCCGATGGGCGGCGGTGCGCTCGAATCGATGCGCCTCGAGAAGGGCTTTCGGCTGTGGGGGACGGACATCGATACGGACGCAAACCCATTCGAGGCCGGGCTTCCCTTCGCCGTCGACATGGAGACCGACTTCATCGGCAAGGAGGCACTCGAAGCGGCGCGAGACGCCGGCATCGACAATCGGATCGTTCCACTCACGCTTGACGATTCGACGGACATCATGCTGGGTGGACGGCCGGTCGTCGTCGATGGCGAGGCACACGGCTACGTACAGGCCGGAAGCTACGGGTACTCGATCGGCGAGTCGATCGCCTACACCTACCTGCCGGAGGAGTACGCAGAAGCCGGCCAGTCCGTCGAAATTCACTGTGAGGGGGCCGTCTACGACGCGACGGTTCGTGGGGAACCGCTGTTCGATCCGGACCGAGAGAAGATCATCCGCTGACGACGATCAAACCCATGACAGACACACAATCGGAGGAACTGCCCGTCACCTACGCCGACATCGAGCGGGCGCGTGAGCGTCTCGACGACGAGACGGTGGTCAAACAGACGCCGGTGGAGCGGAGTTCGTCGCTCGACGAGTTCGTCGACGGCGAGGTGTACCTGAAGATGGAACACCTCCAGTGGACCGGGTCGTTCAAGACCAGAGGTGCGTACAACAAGATCTCACAGGACGTTGCAGACGGCGTCGACTCCTTCGTCGCCGCAAGCGCCGGAAATCACGCACAGGGGGTCGCCCTGGCTGCGACGAAGTGTGGCGTGGAGTCGACGATCTTCATGCCGGAAAACGCCCCACAGGCGAAGATCGACGCGACGAGAGGGTACGGAGCGACGGTCGAACTCGTCGGCCGAGATTTCCGTGAGACGATGGAACACGCACAGGCGGCCGTCGAAAAAAGCGACGCGACGTTCGTCCACGCCTACGACGACACCGACATCATCGCCGGTCAGGGGACGCTCGGGACCGAGATGTACCACGACAACCCGGACGTCGATACCGTCGTCGTGCCGATCGGCGGCGGCGGCCTGATAAGCGGCGTCTCGACGGCGATCAAACACCTCTCGCCGGAGACGCGCGTCGTCGGCGTGCAGGCCGAGGGAGCCGAGACCGTTCACGAGAGCCTCGACAAGGGGATGCCGGTCGAATGCGAGGAGGTCGATACGATCGCCGACGGGATCGCAACGGGTGGAATCTCCGAGACCACCCTCCGGATCATCCAGCGAAACGTCGACGAGGTCGTCACCGTGACCGACACGGAGATCGCAGAGGCGATCGTCCTGCTCATGGAACGGGCAAAGCAGGTCGTCGAGGGATCGGGTGCAGCCTCCGTCGCGGCGATCCTCTCCGATGACCTCGACGTCAGCGGGGAGACGGTGATGCCGCTGCTCTGTGGCGGGAACCTGGATATGACGCAGCTCCAGACGGTGCTGGTACACGCGCTTGCGGCCCGACAGCAGTTCATCCGCCTCCGCGTTCGCATCAACGATCGACCCGGTGTACTCGAGGAGGTCTCCGGAATCATCGCGGATCGAAAGGCCAACATCCACGACGTCCGCCACGATCGCTCCGTCGAGGATCTGGACGTCGGCGAGGCGTATCTCGTGTTCAAGATCGAAACCGCCGGTGCCGAACACACGAGCAACATCGTCGAGGACATCTCGGAACACGGCTACGAGGTCGAGGTCGTCAACGTCGAGTCGGCGGGATGATCGGACCGGTCTCTCCTCCGGTGTCCATCGAACGCCGGTGGTTCCGATGATCGATACGTCGACACTGGCGACCGTCCTCGCGATCGGACTGGCCGTTGCCGCGGTCGGCACACTCGCCGCGGGGCGTCACGTCCTTTCGGGAACGCTGTTTCTGTTCACCGCCTTCGCACTTTACATACGTGAAGTAACAGGATGAGTTTCCAGTGTCACGGAAGGCCGTTCAGATCGAGTGGTGACGCTTCGGCGGCTCCAACGCCGATGTATTCGGTCACTCGGCCGTTCGATCGTACGATCGACACCCCCACCATCAAAATACTTTAAGCATCGGAGAAAGAAGCGCGGACAGACCACTCAGATGAGCACCCACATTCTTATTCCGACGGACGGCAGCGACGAGGCGGAACGTGGCGTCGAGTTGGGGCTGCAGATGGCGGAAGCCTTCGATGCGACGGTACACGCCCTGTACGTCATCGAGACGAAGGCGACCTACATCCTGACCGCCGGATTCAGCGACGAGGAGATGGAAGAATACGAACAGTACGGCGAGGAGACGGTGACGGCGGTCATCGAACGGGTAGACGAGCGAGGACTCGAGGGCGTCGGCGTCGTCAAATCCGGACGAATCTCCGAGGAGATCGTCGACTACGCCGAGGACAACAGGATCGATCACATCGTCATGGGCAAGCAGGGACGGGGAGCGATGGGGAAGTACCTCGGCAGCACGGCCGAGAAGGTGATGCGGATGTCCGGCGTTCCGGTCACCGTCACCGGTCCGGCGAACAGGTGACTCCTCCGGTCCGGACCACATCCTCGAAACGGCGCTTCGAAGAAGGGAAACCCCCTCGGTCACACGGACGATAGATTTCGGTGAACTCGTATGTACTTCCTCACACCCGGGCTTTCCTCGATCCTCGAGATGGCCTTCATGATTGCGGTGCTCGCAGCGGTACTGCTGTTCGTCGGTGGCCTCGTCTCGTTTGCGGTGTATGCGTACCGGTCGGTGACCGGCGAGGGGCCGAAGGATCCCCGTGAGGTCGATCAGGAGGAAGAGGGACTGAAGGAGGGCGGTTCCGACGACGAGTGGGAGTATTACTGAGACGACTACAGACGTAGCCGCGCGGTTTATCCATTCAGTGGCCCTTTCTAGGGGTAATGCTGGATCGGTTCAAGCGGTATCTGATGTGGGTCGTCGATCCGCCGTGGGAAAAGGAGGGGCCCGACAACCTGACCCTCGCCGTTCCGGAGGCTCACAGCACGTTCAAGATCGGAGACGTCGGGTGGGCGAAGCGACCGCCGGCGGTGCTCGAGTGTCCCACCTGCGGAAGCACGTTCGAACAGGAGTTTGCAAACGACGTCATCGACTGTCCGACCTGCGGATTCCAGCGCCCGCCGGAGGCGTTCGACGAGATGGAACTGCTCGAACTGCACTGCCCGGAGTGTCGACGGGAACTGGATCACGGGATTCGCCACCCGAAGATGATGGACGTACCCGAGTGGGCGTCGTGTACGTCGTGTCAGTACCACTGGGAGTATCAACACGAGTACGAGGACTGAGCGGGAGCGTGTGTTCCGTCCGTGTCTCGGTCGGACGGGACTCTCGGATCGACGCGCGTCAAAAAAACGGTCGCTGTTTTTCAGTCGCTCGGCTCCTCGCTGCCGCTCGTGATATCCGTCACGATGTCGCTGCTCTCTGTCGGCGCGGTGATCTCACCGTCCTCTGCCATCTCCTCGACGCGTTCCTGAAACGCCGGTGAGGTGAGAACCTCGTACTCGGCCTGGAGGCCCTTTTTGATGGCATAGGTCATGAATATGAGGATGACCGCAAACGGCAGTCCGGCCGAAATCGCTGCCGCCTGCAGCGCGTTGAGTGCCGCTGCACCGCCGGCGATGAGCAGCGTCGCGGCGAGGACGCCTTCGATGCCGGCCCAGAAGATCCGGAGCGTCGCCGGGGCGTCGTGTTTGCCACCGGAGGTCAGGTGACCGATGACGAGTGATCCCGAGTCAGAGGAGGTGACGAAGAAGGTCATGACGAGGATGATCGCGAGGGCCGAGAGCACGAGCGTCCCGGGCAGCGCATCGAACATCGCGAACATCGCGACCTCGGTTCCGCCGCCGTCGTCGATCATCGGTGTGGTGATGGCGCCGGCGGTGGCCTCGCCAAGTTCGAGGTTCAGGGCGGTGCCGCCCATCGCCGCAAACCAGACGAAGGAGAACAGCACCGGCAGGACGAGCACTGCGGCGATGAACTCACGGACGGTACGACCCTTCGAAATCCGGGCGATAAACATCCCGACGAAGGGAGACCACGCGATCCACCACGCCCAGTAGAACACCGTCCAGTCGCCGGTGAAGCCGGCGTAAGCGTATGCCTCTCCGGCACCGAGTGCGCCGGCGTAGAAGGACAACTCGAAGAAGCTTCCGAGGTAGGCGCCGATACCCTGTGGAATCATCCCGAGAATGAAAAGCGTCGGTCCGAGGGCGAAAACGGATCCGAGCAGCGAGATCATGAGGAAGACGTTGAGGTTGCTGAGACGTCGGACACCGCCGTCCAGACCCGCAGCAACCGAAACGAGGGCGATCAGCGTGATGACGCCGATCACCGCCACCTGAACGATCGTCGACTGCTGGATCCCCGGTGCGCCGGCGACGTTTTCACCGAGGAAGGCGAGTCCGGCGTTGATCTGCAACGCCCCGAGTCCGAGCGACGTCGTCAGCCCGAACAGCGTCGCAAACACGGTCAGGATGTCGATCAGGTGTCCGGGCCAGCCGTAGATTCGCTCGCCGAGAACCGGCCAGAAGACGGACCGGAAGGTGAGCGGAAGGCCGCGATTGAACGAAAAGAAGGCGAGTGACAGTCCGACGAGGGCGTATATCGCCCACGGGTGGAATCCCCAATGGAACAGAGAGACTGCCATCGCGGTCTCGGCGGCGACGGCCGTTCCGGCCTCGGCGCCGAGGTGTGGGAACTCGAGGTGCCAGATCGGTTCACCGACGCCGAAGAACATCAGGCCGATTCCCATCCCGGCGCTGAAAAGCATCGCGATCCAGGAGACGTCGCTGAACTCCGTTTCGGCGTTGACGCCACCGAGTCTGATCTGACCGTATCTACTCACCGCCAGATAGATCATGAAGACGATGAAGAAGTTCGC
>JARWGK010000088.1:0-32171 GCA_040409725.1 Natronomonas sp. | reverse complement strand
GCGCGCCGAAGGCGCGCTGCGGGAACCCTCCTTAAAAAAGCTCGATCAAAAAAACCGCGAGCGCGATGCGCTCGCGGGTGCTATCCCTTTCCGCCCCGCACCCGCTTCCGCCCCGCTCCCGCTTCCGCCCGGCTTCCGCCACCGCTCCGCTCCCGCTTCCGCCCCGCGGCTGGGGTTCGTTCTCCGCCTCCGGCGGTTTCGCGTTTCCGCCTTCAGACTTTTATACGATGCCCCGTCCAGATTGTGTATGGAACTCTTCGACGTCGGGCTGTTGCTCGTCGGACTCGTCTTGCTGTTTTTCGGCGCGACGATCTCCGTCTATGCGGTGTCGATACTGGGCTTTCTGGTCGGCGCCGGCAGCGCGTATCTGGTCGCCCCGTCGATTCTCGGGGTCGCCGGTGCGAGCGGGCCGCTCGGGGTCGTCGCTGCCGTCGTCGCCGGCGGCGTGGTCGGCGTCGTTCTGACGCGCGTCGCACTCTCCGTTGCGACGGCCGTCCCGGCGTTCGTCGTCGGTGCCTACCTCGGGCTGTTCGTCGTCACCCCGCTTTTCACCGAGGGCGGGCTGATTCGGTTTCTGATCGCCTTTTTGAGTGGCGCCGCCGGTGCCGCCGTCGCGCTCACGCTCACCACCTACGCCCTCGGATTCGTCTCGGCGTTCGTCGGCGCCGCCCTTGCGAGCGGCGAACTCCGCCTCGCCGATTTCGACGCGGCCCGCGAGACGCTGTCGCCGGACCCGATCCTCTTCGATCCGCTGGCGGGAACGACGCTTCTCGGCGTCGAAATCCCGCTTTTTGCGATCCTGTTCGTCCTCGGCATCCTCTCACAGGTCGGCCTGTTCCGTCTGGGCTGGATGACACGACTCCTCTCGTTGCTCCCCGGAATCGGCCGGCTGGTCCCCGGACGGTGACCGGAGCAAATTCGCGGCGGTAAATACTTGCCGTTCGACCGTCGACCGACTGTATGCACGATGTCGTCGTCGTCGGAGCCGGTCCCGTCGGGTCCCGGTACGCTCGCTCGGCCGCGTCGCGGGGACGCGACGTGCTCGTCCTCGAAGCCGGGACGGTCGGCCGTCCGCTCGCGTGTTCGGGCCACGTCAGCCGCGACATCTGGTCGTACCTTCCGCCGGATGCGAGCACCGACCTGCTGCAAAACGAAATCTACGGCGCCCGATTCCACCTCGACGGCCCCGAACGCGCCGCCTACCCCTTTTATCAGGAGACCCCGATTTCGAACGTCATCGACCGCGTCGGCCTCGACCGTCGTCTCGCGGATGTCGCCGAGGATGCGGGTGCCGACCTCCGGGAGAACCACACCGTGACCGACGTCGAGGAGCGAGACGACTGTGCCGTCGTCACCGTCCGGACGCCCGACGGCACCGAGACGGTTCGTGCCTCGGTCGTCGCCGGAGCCGATGGCCCCCGGTCGCGGGTCAGGGACGCTGTATCTCTGCCCGAACCGGACGAACTCCTCCACGGTGTGTTGGGCTTCGATCCGACGGTCGACGCCGCGAACTTCGTCGACGTCCACCTGACCGTTCCGGGATTTTTCGCCTGGCGCATCCCCCGCGGCGACGCCGGCGTCGAGTACGGACTCGCTGTCGCTCCCGGTGACGACGCCTCGGATCGATTCGAGGCGTTCACCTCGGCGTACGAGGCGACGATCGATCGCCGCTGTTCGGGTGCTATTCCGATCGGCCCGCCGGATCGGACCGTCTCCGATCGGGTGTTCCTGCTCGGTGACGCCGCCGGACAGACGAAGCCGTTCACCGGCGGCGGGATCCTCTACGGGCTACAGGCCGCCGACATCGCCGCCGAAACGATCGATCCCGACCGCCCGGCGACGCTCACAGAGTACGAACGCGTCTGGCGAGACGAACTGCTGACGGAGATCCGACTCGGTCGGTGGATCAGATCGGGATACTCCCTCCCCGAACCGCTGCAGCGACTCGGACTCTGGACGTTCTCCGGCGAAATCGGCGTCCACATGGATCGGCCCTCGTCGCTGTTTTCGATGGCACAGTTGCGGGCGCTGCTGTCGCGGCACTCTTGAATCCCGGTCCCGAATCGCGTGTATGCATCCGACGACCGAGGGGGAGTTCCGCGTTCTCGCCGGCCGCACGCCCGAGGAGTGGCTGTTCGTGGACGTCGACTCCGTCGAACCGACGTACGTTCCTGCCGCGGCCGTCGATGGCGACATCGAGGTCGGAAACCGGATTCGGGCGACGATCGAGTGGGACGACGGCACACCGACCCGCGCCGACGCCACCGTCGTCTCGAAGACGACGTTCACCTTCGTCCGGACGACGGAACCGGTGTTCGAGGCTGCACAGGCCTGTTTCGAAACGGCCAGATCCGAAGGCGAGGGGATGAACTCACGGGTGACCTACGACACCGACAGCAACCCAAACGGCGTCGTCTACACCTTCGCCGACCAGCCGGGCAGTCGGGACCTCTTTTCGGAGTTTCGCGACGGCGAAAAGCCACTGGAACCGCTCGTCGACCGGGCCGCCGAGGGCGGCGACCGACCGTTCTCCGTTTATATCATCGACCCCGAGGAGCCGTTCGTCGTCGTTTATATCGTCCTCAAACCGGGCGGGCGGCTGGATTCGACCGTCCGGGAGACCTACTGCTAACCCGACCGAGACACACACCGTTAACTTCCCTCAAGGTGGACGTTTCGTATGCAGACGGTGTACGAAAACACGGTTCGGATGGCCGAAACCGACGCGGAGGGTGTCGTCTTCTACGGCAACTACGCGACGTATCTCGACGAGTCCTTCACCGCCTATCTGGAGGCGATCGGCTACCCCTACGAGTCGATTCTCGACGGCGAGTGGTCGGTCCGCGTCGCCCACCTCGAACTCGATTACCACCGATCAGCGGCGTTTCGGGACCGACTCGACAACCGGATCCGCGTCGCTGCGATCGGTGACAGCAGCATCCGGATGGCCTACGAGTGTCGCCGGCAGGACGACGATGCGCTGCTCGCCGAGGGCGAAGCGGTGTACGTCGCCGTCTCGGCGGATGGAGACGAAACCACGCGCGTTCCGGCGGCGTTCAGAGACGCCGTCGTCGCCTTTCAGACCGATCCACCCGAGACAGTCTGACGGCCGCCCTCCGGATCCTGTGGTTGCTCCGAGTATCCCGGGCTTGCGCCGTCGTCGTCCTCGCTACCGCCGCCACCACCGCCGTCATCGTCCGGTTCCGAACATCCAGCGATGCCGACAACACCGCCACCGGCCGCCAGGATTGCGCCCTGACGGAGTAGTCGCCGTCGACTTCGATCTTCCATACGTCTTATAAACGCCGTGCGATCAAAAGTTGTCGGGTGTCGGAACCGACCGCACGACGTCGTTCGGCCGTTCTGCGTCGAATCGACTGCCGTCGACCGTGACCCGCAGAACTTTATTCACCGCCGACCGCGGTGTCGGTATGGCAGACGGAATCGTCGGTGAGTACCGCTCCCTGCAGCGTGAAACCGACGCCGATCTCCTCGCGATGCAGGTCGGTGATTTCTACGAGTTCTTCGCCGAAGACGCCGAGACGGTCGGCGACGAACTCGATTTGGCGGTCTCACAGAAGGCCTCCCACGGCTCGTCGTACCCGATGGCCGGCGTTCCCGTCGACGACCTCACGCCGTATCTAAAAGCACTCGTCGAGCGCGGCTACCGCGTCGCCGTCGCCGATCAGGGCGACGAGGAGACGACCCGCGAGATCGTCCGGGTCGCCACCCCGGGGACGCTGCTGGAAACCGACGACACGGACAGTCAGTATCTCGTCGCCGTCACGGCCGACGACGACGCGTACGGCCTCGCGGCCTGTGACGTCACAACGGGTCGGTTTCGGACGACCACCATCGACGGACGGGACCCGGTCCGACGGCTACTGTCGGAACTGCGGCGGCACGCGCCGGTCGAGATCCTGCCCGGACCACGGCTCCGGAACGACGAGACGATCACGGCCGAACTTCAGGACACCGACGCTCGCGTGACGCTGCACGAACCCGACGCCTTCGCCCCCGGACGGGCGAAACACACGCTCACCGAACAGTTCGGTACCACGTCGATCCTCCCCGAGGCGGCCGCGATGCGGGCCGCCGGTGCCGTCGTGGACTACGTCGCAGAGACCGGCGTCGGGACACTCGCGGCGGTGACCCGACTGGAGACGTATTCCCCCGACGACCACGTCGCGGTCGACGAAACGACGCGGCGAAACCTCGAGTTGATCGAGCCGATGACCGACGACGGCCGGTCGCTTTTGTCCGTCCTCGACCACACGGAGACGAGCGCCGGTCGCCGGCTGCTCTCGGAGTGGCTCTGTCGCCCGAGTCGCGACAAGACGGAGCTACGGGCCAGACAGGACGCGATCGCTGCACTCGCCGAACAGCCGCTTCAGCGCGAGCGGTTGCGGGAACACCTCGACGCCGCCGCCGACCTCGAACGTGCCGCCACGCGAGCCGTCTCGGGGAGTGCAGACGCCCGGACGCTTCTGGGCGTCAGAGAGACGCTGTCGGTGCTGCCGGCGATCCGTGAGACGATCGAGTCGATGGACGGCCTCGGTGTGGATTCGATCGGCGGGGCCCTCACCCGACAGGCCGACTCTGCCGGGACACTCCGCGAACAACTCGATGCGTTGGGTGACGATCCACCGAAGACGCTACGGGACGGCGGATTGATCCGACGCGGATACGACGACCAGTTGGACGAGTTGATCGACCGCCACGAAACCGCCGTCGACTTCTTCGAGGGGCTGGCCGAGCGGGAGAAGCGCCGACACGACTTTTCGCGTGTCACCGTCGATCGCAACAAGACGGACGGCTACTACGTCCAGATTCCGAAATCCGAAACCGACGCCGTTCCGGAGAGCTACGACGGCATCAAGACCCTCAAAAACGCACAGCGGTACGTCTCCGAGGAGCTACGCGAACACGAACGGGAGGTGTTGCGCTCGGAGGAGGCACGAAACGAACGGGAGTACGAGGTGTTCTGTGCGCTCCGGGAGGCCGTCGGAGACGCCGCCGAAACGCTCCGGACCCTCGGTCAGACCCTCGCCCGCCTCGATGTCTGCTGTTCGCTTGCGACACACGCCGCAAAAAACGGCTGGTGTCGACCGGCGGTGACCGACGAGGGAGTGTTGTCGATCGAGGCCGGCAGACACCCGGTCGTCGAGCAGTCGGTCGAGTTCGTCCCGAACGACCTTCATCTGGACCGCGACAGGCGGCTGTTGCTCGTCACCGGACCGAACATGTCCGGCAAATCGACGTACATGCGACAGGCCGCACTCGTCACGCTCCTCGCACAGATCGGAAGCTTCGTGCCGGCCGAGGCGGCGACCGTGGGTCTCGTCGACGGCATCTACACCCGTGTCGGCGCACTCGACGACGTCGCCGGCGGTCGCTCGACGTTCATGGTCGAGATGAGCGAACTGTCACACATCCTCCATTCCGCAGGCGAGGATTCACTCGTCGTTCTCGACGAAGTCGGGCGGGGAACGGCGACGTACGACGGAATCTCGATCGCGTGGGCGGCGACGGAGTATCTCCACAACGAGGTCGGCGCCTTTACGCTGTTTGCCACCCACTACCACGAACTGACGACGCTCACGGCGGATCTGCCGCGAGCCGACAACGTCCACGTCGCCGTCGCCGGCGACGGTGACGACGTCACGTTCCTCAGAACCGTCGAACCGGGCCCCGCCGACCGCTCCTACGGCGTTCACGTCGCCGACATGGCCGGCGTCCCGCAGCCGGTCGTCGACCGGTCCCGATCGGTGCTCGATGCACTCCGGGAGGATCGGGCGATCGAAACCCGCGGCGGGTCCGACGAGACCGTTCAGGCCGTCTTCGATCTCGGATCGGGTGCCTTCCGGGAGCACGACGACGGTCAGACGGATTCCGAGGACGATCCGATTCCACCCGAAACGGCGGCGGTGCTCGACGAGATCGAGGAGGTCGACGTCAACGCCACGTCGCCGCTGGAGATCCTTTCTTTGGTCGAGGAGTGGCAACGTCGGCTACGCTGAGCGGCTCAACCGCCGGAAGTTCTCGAACAGTCGTTCGGTGCTCACCTCCTCGAATCCTCGACTCGTCGCCGTCCAGCCCGCTTCGGCTCTGAGCGCGCGAAGATGGTGCGGAGACAGCTCCGGATGTGATTCGAGCGTCCACACCGGTGCCGTCTCGTGGCGGGTGCCGAAGGCAGGCCGATAGGCGGTCGTGGCAATCGGTTTCATCCCGTCGCCGAGGTCGGTGACGGTATCGGTATCCACCGTCGGGAACACCGGTTCGACGCCGTCGAAGAGCGGATCGTCGGAAAGCGACGCCTCGACGAGTCGGTGAATCGGGCGGGATGGCTCGACCGTCCCGCCCAACGCGGCGTGAATCGCCTGATGTCCGAACCCGACCCCGAGCGTCGGAATGCTCCGTTCGACGAGCGTCGGAACGATGTCGAGAACCGCCTCGATCCAGGGATAGGCTTCGGTTTCGTCGACGGACGCCGAACTCCCCGAGAGAACGACGCCCTCGATTCCGTCGAGTGAGGGCCTCCCGGTGGATGGATCCCACGTCTTGGCGGACGGAAACTGGCCTAAAAGTGCCTCCGACCAATCGATCCGCTCGGAGTCGGTCTCGTTGCGGACGATCAGATACATTATCCTCCTGTACGCCGAGGGGATTCAAAAAGCTACAGCGAACCCCACGGGCGACCACCCTCCGTTCTGTCGTCTTCTCGGATGGGGCATAAAACGTATTGGGACTCCGGAGCGATCCACGGGTGATGGACGACACAGGGCCGACGGGGAGACCCGAAAGTGGCTCGAAAGCAGCCCCGACCACTACCGCCCTCGACCGGCTTCGGGCAGCCGTCGGGCCGCGACTCGGGATCGACGCCCGGGCGCTCGGAGCCTTCCGGATCGGGATCGGCCTCCTTTTGCTCGCCGATCTGGCGATACGCTCCCGGGACCTCGTCACCTTTTATACCGACGCCGGTGTTTTGCCCCGTTCCGTCCTCGAATCGACGTTTCCCGGCTTCGAGACCGTCTCGTTGCACGCGCTCTCGGGATCGGTCGTCCCACAGGCGTCTCTCTTCGTCCTCGCTGCCGTCTTCGCCGTGGCGCTCACCGCCGGTTACCGAACGCGGATCGCCGCTGTCGGCTCCTGGCTGTTGTTGTTTTCGCTGCAGGCGCGGAACCCCTTCGTGTTGAACGGCGGCGACACGGTGTTGCTCGTCGCGCTGTTCGTCGGACTGTTCGCTCCACTCGGCGAACGGTACTCGATCGACGCGCTCCGTCGCACCCGACCACCGCGCCCCCGGATCGTCTCCGTCGCCTCGGCGACGCTGCTCGTCCAGATCGTCCTCGTCTACTTCACGAACGGACTCTACAAGTTCGAAAGCGACCTCTGGCTTTCCGGATCGGCGACGGCGTACATCTTCGCTCTGGACGGCTTCACCGTTTTCCTTGGACCGTATCTCGCCGACGCACCGACGCTCCTGTGGCTCATCAACTGGGCGTGGTTCGGCCTGCTCGTCGCCTCGCCGCTTCTTCTTTTTACTCGCGGTATCCTTCGGACCGGCCTCGTCGTTGCCTTCCTCGGTGCACACCTGAGCATGGCGCTCACGATGCGACTCGGGCTGTTCCCCCTCGTGATGTGTGTCTGTCTCCTCGCCTTCCTGCCGTCGTCGACGATCGACCGCCTCGCCGGGTGGAACCGGCTCCGGCCCCTCCGACGGTCGGTGTCGATTCCGGCGGCCCTCCGATCGCTCCCTCCGACGGCCGACGGCTTCCGAGTGCCGCCGGCCGCTCGTCGCCGTGGCCGCCAGACTGCCGCCGCGTTTCTCGCCGCCCTCCTGTTCTGTAGCCTCGCCTGGCAGGCGGCGGCGGTCGGATACATCGGGACGCCCGATCGGGTCGATTCGACCGTCGATCCCGAGGAGCACGGCTGGAAGATGTTCGCCCCCAGTCCGCCGACGACCGATCGATGGTATGCGGTCTCAGCCGAGACGACCGACGGCGAATCGATCGACGCCCTCCACGGCGGTCCGGCGACGACCGATCGACCGCCGGACATCGCCGCCTCCTACCCCACTGCCCTGTGGCACCGGTATCTCAACGAACTTCCCTTCGCCGGTGCCCCTGCACAGGAGGCCTTCGCCGACTACCTCTGTCGGACCGCCCCGGATCGCCACGGGACCGAACTGGACTCCCTGACGGTCTACTACGTCGAACAGCCGACCGGTCCCGAAAACGAGGGCGAGCCTCAGGAGTTCGTGCTGTACGACGGCCCCTGTCCGAACTGAACCCCGGAACGGTTACGTGTCGGCGCGACGCAGGTGACGCTGTGCCTCCGGAGATACGCGAACTGGACGCCGAGACCCGGGACCGAATCGCCGCCGGTGAGGTGATCGAACGCCCGGCGTCGGTGGTCAAGGAACTCCTCGAAAACGCACTCGACGCCGACGCGAGTCGGATCGAGGTCTCCGTCGAAGACGACGGAACCGAGCGAATCAGCGTCACAGACGACGGCGTCGGGATGAGCCGCTCTGCCGTCCGGACGGCGGTGCGTGAACACACGACGAGCAAACTCCGCTCGGCCTCGGAGCTAGACGCGATCGACACCCTCGGCTTCCGTGGTGAGGCGCTACACGCCATCGGTTCGGTCGCCAGAATGACGATTCGGACCCGGCCACGTGCCGCCAGCGGAACGAAACTCGTCGTCGAGGACGGCGAGGTCGTCGACTGTGGTCCCGTCGGCTGCCCCGAGGGAACGGCAGTCGAGGTGACGGAGCTGTTCGGCACGGTTCCGGCCCGTCGAAAGTACCTGAAGACGGCGGCGACGGAGTTCGACCACATCCGACGGATCGTCACCGGATACGCCCTCGCCTCCCCCGACGTTGCGATCACGCTGACCCGCGGCGACCGGGAGATCTTCGCGACGGTCGGCGACGGCAACCGCCGGAGTGCCGTCCTCGAAACGTACGGTCGAGAGGTCGCGGCGTCGATGATCGACGTCGACTCCGAGCGGCCGAACGACGGCCCGGTCGAGGCGGTGTCCGGCCTCGTGAGCCACCCCGAAACGAACCGGAGTTCCCGGGAGTACGTGACGACGCTCCTCGACGGTCGGTACGTCACCGCCGGCGCGATCCGTGAGGCGATCGTCGACGCGTACGGAGACGCCATCGCCCCCGATCGGTACCCCTTCGCCGTCATCGATGTCGGGCTACCGTCAGGTGGAGCCGATATCAACGTCCACCCCCGCAAGCTCGAGGTACTGTTTGCCGACGAAGCCGGCGTCAAAGCCGCGGTGACCGAGGCCGTCGAATCGGCGCTGTCGGCGGACGGACTCCTTCGGTCGCGGGCACCTCGCGGCCGATCCGCCCCCGAGCAGACGGAGATCGATACCGACCGCCGGTCGAACGCCGAGACAGATCCGACGACCGCCGGATCGGACGACCGATCAGGGTCGGACCCTGCCACACGACGGCCCCCGGAACGGTCGGACGACAGGGTCTCCGACGCGACGAGATCAGATCGATCGCCACAGACAGACGCCGTCGACGGCTCCGGTGGCGTCGACGCCTCCGCCGACACTGGCGATTCAAATGTGTCCGACGGCTCAGCAGCCGCCGACGATTCCGGCGACTCCGACGATTCGACCGACTCCGACGACGATCCGCCCGTCGCTACGGGGGACTCCACGTCCGGGACGCCGGACGGTGCAGACGATCCAGACCACGACGCCGCGGAGTTCACCGCGATCGACGACCGGATCGCTGCGACACAGCGGACTCTCGACGGCGATTCGCCTCCGAATCCATCCCTCGAACAGCTACCCGTACGCGACGTACTCGGTCAGTTCGAGGACACGTATCTCGTCTGTGAGGGCGACGACGGACTGCTGCTCGTCGACCAACACGCCGCGGACGAACGGGTTCACTACGAACGTCTGCGGGAGCGATTCGACGGGGTGACGACACAGACGCTCGCCGAGCCGATCGAGGTAGAACTCACCGCGGGCGAAGCGGCGCTGCTCGAAGACGCCGAATCGGCGCTCGCCCGCCTCGGCTTCCGGGTTCGTCGGGGAACCGACCGATCGGTCGTGGTCCAGACCGTTCCGTCGCTGCTCGTCGCGGAGACCGACGCCGAACCGATCGTCCGAGATCTTATCGCCGCCATCGCCGAGGATACCGCCGATCCCGATCGGACCGTCGATGCGATCGCCGACGACATCCTCGCCGATCTGGCGTGTCACCCTGCCGTCACCGGCAACACGTCGCTGACCGAGGGATCGGTTCTGGACCTGCTTTCTGCACTCGACGACTGTGAGAACCCCTACGCCTGCCCCCACGGTCGTCCGACGGTGATCGAACTCTCGACGGAGGAAATCGCCACCAGATTCGAACGAGACTATCCGGGACACGCAGGCCGACGGCGCTGACCGACCCCTGCCGGCGAAATTAAGTACCATCGCTATTGATATTCGCGTATGCGCCGCTCCCTCGTCGCTGTGATCGTCGCTGCCGTCGTTTGTTCGATCGGATTGGTGGCCGTCGGGGCCGCCGTCGCCGATGCCGACACCGACCAAGAATCGTTGACGACACTCACCGTCACCCTCGTCGACAGCGACGGTGAGCGGATCGCAAACACCGACGTCGTCGCCTCCTGGGAGGACGACTCCCGAACCGCGACGACAGCCGCAAACGGCCGGGTGTTCATCGACGTACCCGAAGGGGCCGACGTCGAACTCGACGTCGACTCCGACACGTACGTCCGGAACAGCCCACTCCTAATCGAGAACGCCGAAGAACAGGACGTCGAACTGCGGGTCGCACGTCAGGGATCCGTTTCGGTCACGGTCACGGACACGGGAGGTGATCCGATCGACGGTGCGTCCGTCTCCCTCCGACGCGGTGCGACCACGATCGTCGAGGGGCCGACCGACGCCGACGGCGTCTTCGAAAGCGGCACCGTAGAACGCGGTGAGTACCGGCTTCGGGTCGTCGCGACCGGGTACTTCCGTCAGTCTCCGACGATCACCGTCGGTGACTCCTCCACGGAATCCGTCGAACTGGAGCGCGGTCAGGTGGAGCTTTCGGTGTCGGTTGCCGACGACCACTTCGATGAACCGCGTCCGATCGACACTCGCGTTCGAATTAGCGATGCAAGCGGCGAGGTTGCGACCGTCCGCGCCGACGGTGGCTCCGCGTCGCTCCGCGTTCCGGTGAACAACCGCTACGACGTCACGGTCGTCGGCGACCGACACCAGGAGCGAACCGGATCGATCCGCGTCGTCGAGACCGACCGATCGATCGAACTTCTGACCCAGCGGATACCGACGCTGACCGCGGAGTCGGCAAACCGACGCGTCGTCACCGACGAATCGACGCGCGTCACCGTCCGCAACGCCTACGACGAACCGGTCGAAGGGGCCGAACTCGTCGTCGACAACCGGACCATCGCCGAAACCGGTCCCGACGGCACCGCGTCGGTGACCGTCGACTGGAGCGGCGACAGGTCGATCGTCGCCAGAAGCGACGGCATCGAATCCGAGCCGATCCAGATCGAGGGCGTCGATCCGAGTCAGGCCGACGACATCGAGAACGGACCCGACGATGGAGCCGACGGCGACATCGAAGACCTCAACGGCTTCGGTGCCGGCGTTGCCATCCTCGGTGTACTCCTTGCGACGCTCCTGCTTCGGCGACGCTGACCGACGAGCGACGCTACAACTCCTCGATCAGTTCGACCCGCGTCCCGTCCGGATCCCTGAAAAACGCGATCCGGAGATCCGAAAACGTCTCCGGCTCCATGAAAAACTCCGCCCCCGCCGCCCGGAGTTCCTCTGCGGCAGCGTCGATGTCCGCGACGGTGTAGCCGAAGTGCAACACACCCGTCGGTAGCTCCTCCGTGAGCCCCTGTTTCTCGTAGGGAGCTTCATCGAAGACGTACAGCCGCTTGTCGGCCACCTCGAAGGCGACGTACTCCGGATCGTCGCCGCCGTCGACCTGTGTTGCGTCGAAGGCCTCCCTGTAGAAGGCTGCCGTCGTCTCGACGTCCTCGGCATTCAACGCGACGTGGAAGAACGATTCGGGTTGCATACGACTCCGGGCGTTCGCCGTCAGAAAAAGGGTTGTGCCGGCCCCTACCGCGTCCCACGGAACTCGCCGTGTTTGACGCCGATTCCGAAGGCGACGAGGCCGAAGACGAGCATCGACGGCGCGACCATCATGAGCGTCGTCTGCAGCGCCATCACGCCGCTGCCGATCAATCCACCGAGTCCGATCGCGACGATTCCGAGCAGTACGGCGAGTGACTTCCCGAGCGTGAACTCCATGCGAGATACAGGGGCCCGATACCCATAGTTCGACCGAACTCCGTCGCCGGGACTCACGGCTTTTCGGCGTCTGCACCCGGATCGGCCACCGGCGGTTCGGTCTCCTCCGTGACCCCATCCTCGACGGTTGCCGTCAGCCGCCGTCGTCGGTCGGCGAACAGAAGCGCGACGAGGAGTATCCCACCGACGATCCGGACACCGACATCGTTGAGCGTCGTAAACAACACCGCCTCGATGCCGACCGCGGCAAGCGCCGTCTCCGCCGGCATGAGCAACATCCCGGGGATCGACAGGAGTAGTGCGGCGACGGTGTATCCGATCCGCTCGCCGCCGGAAACGAGCGTCGTCCGGTAGCCGATGATCGCTACACCGAGGGCGTACACACCGGCAAACATCGCGACGACGGGGACGAACACCTCCGGAACGAAGAAGCCGAGATCGGCGATGTCGGCAAATCCGACGATCGTCGTCTCGCCGGCGGTGTCACCGCCGCGAAGCAGCATGATCCCGGGTGCGAAAACGAAGGCAAACGGAACGAGGATCTTGTTGAGCGACAGCAAAAACGCCTGTTTGCCGGTCTCGAAGGCGTCGGATTTGGCGATTCCCGCGGCAGCGAAGGCGGCGACGGCCACCGGCGGTGTCACGTCGGCCATCAACCCGAGATAGAGCACGAAGAGGTGTGCCGCAAGCAGCGCGATCCCGAACTCCTGGATCGTGGGTCCGAGCAGCACGACGAGGATGATGTACATGACCGTCGTCGGCATCCCCATCCCGACGACGACCGCGGCGATTCCGGTGAGGATCAAAAGCAACACGAGTGACCCGGCGCTGACGCTCAGGATCAGACTCCGGAGACTCCCGCCGAGGCCGGTCAGATTGATGATTCCGGGGATGACTCCGGCGGCAGCGACGGCGATCACGACGACCGTTGCCGTCCGCGCCCCGTTGTCCATCGATTTGAACACGAAGGAGACGAACGACCCCGCACGCGTCGTTGCGACGGTTCGCCCGAGGCGATCGTCGACGTACTCCGTCGCCCCGGTAACGGTATCGTCGAATTCCAAAAGCGGCGCGTCACCGCGCGGATCGGCGAGGAGTGCGATCGCACTGACTCCGATGAGGATCACGCCGAGGTACGGCACCGCCGCCGCAACCGCGGCCGTCGGGGACATCCCGGCACCGGCGCCGTCGATCACGACCCCGACGGGTGTCGTTCCGGTGAGCCAAAACGACGTGGCCGTTCCGACGAACAGTGCCGCGATGGCCCCGACGAGATACGGTCCGGTGGATCTGTTGTAGGCTGCGACGACAGCCATCAACGCGACGGTTGCGACGATCGTAAACCAGCCGGCGCGACCGATCGACAGCCGGGCGATGACGATGTAGTACAGCAGCAAAAAAAGCGGCACGAGATAGAACCACCCTCGCTTCAGGTGCGGTCCGATATCGAGCAGTTCAGACCGGTCCAGTCCGCCGATGTTGTGTTTTCCAGCCTCGAAGTGGACCATCACCCACATTCCGAAAAAGAAGGCGAGTGCCGGCAGCGTCGCTGCGATGATCACCTCACGAAACGGGGTCGCCGTGAATTCGACGATGAGGAAGGCTGCAGCGCCCATCACCGGCGGAAGGATCTGTCCTCCGGAGGAGACGGACGATTCGACGGCTCCGGAAAACTCCGGCGAGTACCCGGAGCGTTTCATCAGCGGAATGGTGAGTGCACCGGTCGTGACGGTGTTTGCGACGGACGACCCAGAGAGCATTCCCATGAATCCCGAGGAGACGACGCTGGCCTTCGCCGGCCCACCCTGCTGGGTTCCGGTCATCGAGTACGCCAGATCGATGAACCACTTTCCGGCACCGGACATCTCGAGGAAGGCTCCGAACAGGATGAAAATGTAGATGAATCGGACGCTGACGCCGACCGGCACGCCGAGGATCCCCTCGACCGTATACCAGAGGTTCTGGACGACCTGATCCCAGCGGAGTTCACGGATACTCAGGATACCGACCGCCGGCGCATCCCGTGGGATCAAAAACCCGTATCGACCGTACAGAATAAACAGCGCGACGAGGCCGGTGAGGAGCAATCCGAGCGCCCGGCGCGTCGCCTCGAGGACGAGTACGATCGCCAGCACCCCGAGGACGAAGGCGAGTGGTCGGGTGGCGAGCGGTCCGACTGCGAGCGGTTCGAGCGTCGGATACACCTCACCGAGCGTCCCCGCTCCACGGAGTCCACGAACACGGATCACGTTCCGAATCTCGTCCATCCGGGTGACGTAGTACAGCGTCGGGAGCAACGAGAGCCCGATCAGCACAACGTCGACCGGCGCAACGCGGTCCCGGTTCGGATCGACGACCAGCCACCGAACGCCGTCTCGAATCCGCTCCGTCGCCCGCGTGATCGGTCCCTCGCCGAGCCGCTCTCGAACGACCACCGGAAGGTATCCGAGTCTCCGCGCAATCGCGCCGTCACCGGTCGTGGTCGGAAACAGAAGGAAGGCCAACACGAGCGCGAAGGTGACGTGAATCGCGCGGATCTGTAGCTGTGCGAGGGCCGCAACCCGATACGTTCCGACGCCGGGAATCGTCGCCTCGAAGACGAACCCACGCGCGGCGATCCACAGCTGAAACAGTGAAAACGCGATGCCGACGAGCGCGACGGCGACGACCGCCGGACCCCGAAGCGACCGCCGCCGTTCGATCTCCTCGAGTAGCTCCTCCGGATCGGCTGCCCTCGTCTCCTCGTCGGCGACAGCGCGATCACCCGATGACATGAGCGTGTCGTCCTCCGATCGTGTGAGATGACATGGATCGACTCGCGGTTACCCTGCGATTTCTGTCGCGGGGAGTTGTCCTGCCTTCGAGGGCGTAACCGAGGCTATCGACGGATTCGTCCGTGTCTCGATTCTGAGAACGACCCTCCCACCGTCGGAGCGGTCGGTCAGGTTGTATCGCTGCTCGCCGACGACGAGTTGCTGTTCGGCAACGGATCCGGTCGAAACGATCACTGTTTCGTGGCGTTGGTCCGGTGGCTCATGAATGTACCAGTCTCCGTCCCGGTGTACGGACTCCGTCGGCAGGCCAGCACCGAAGGATTTGAACTCCGTCCGATCGGTAACGAGTTCGTCGCCGTCGACGACGTACACGTCTCTCACCGTCGTCTGCTCAACGCTGTGGGTGTACTCGAGGATCAGTTCGTCGCCGTCCTCGACGGGAGTGACGAACAACTCGTCGCCGCTGTCCGTGGCTGCAACCAGCGTGGGTTGCTGGACCGCGGCCACCGCGGCACCGAACACGACCGCGCCGAACAGCAGTGCGACGAGTATTCGACCGATCACATCTCGAAGTATCGGGCCGCGCCCTCGTGGAGTTCGATCGGCATCCCGTCCTGTGCGGTTTCTACGGTGATGAAGTCGGTGTTGATCGTGAGTCGGTCGAGATTGTCGAAGATCGCAGCCGTGACCGTCTCGACGACGTCGGCCTCCAGCTCCTCGCGGGTGGCGATCATCGCCTGCACGGAGACGGTGCTGGTGTCGTCTCCGACGCCCTCGTAGGTTCCACCGGGGATGACGTCGTCTGCGAACCACGAGGCAGCGTCGCGGGCGGCCTGTCGCTCGTCGTCTGACATCGAGAGAATCTCGATGTCGGTGCCCGTTGCGAGTTCCTCGACGGCCCCGACCGGCCATCCGCCGACGACGAACGCCACGTCGACGTCGCCGTCACGGATCTGATCTGCCGCCTGCGTGAAGTCGGTGTTCTGTTCGTCGAAATCGTCCGGCGTGAGTCCAGCGACGGACTCCAGAATCTGGAGGGCATTGACCTGCGTTCCGCTGCCGAGGTCGCCGGTGTTGATCCGGGCACCCTCCATGTCCGCGATGGAGTCGATGCCGGCATCCGGACGGACGATGATGTGGATCGTCTCGGGGTACAGCGTCGCGACGCCCCGGAGGTTTTCGATCGGATCGCCCTCGAAGGCTTCCAGCCCGGTCCCGTTCCGTGCGAAGAAGGCGATGTCGTTTTGGACGAGTGCGAAGTCGGCGTCGCCCGATCCGAGGCTCCCGACGTTCTCGACACTTGCCCCTGTCGCCGAGACCTGCAGATCGAAGTCCGTCACGTCCTCGACGATCGTCTCGAACTCACCGGAAAGCGGGAAGTACGTGCCTCCGGTGCCACCGGCGTGCCAGGCGAGGACGCGCCCCGCACCGCCGTCGCCGTTTCCATTCTCGTCGCCTGCACAGCCAGCCAGTCCGACGATACCTGCTGCGGTTGCTCCACGCAGTACGGTACGTCTGTCTATCGCATCGGTGTCTTCTGGGAACATAGTATGAGTAACTCGAACGCGAGTTAGGTTATACCTTTTCCCACAGCGATCGGCCCCTTCGACGACCACTTCCCCGACGCCGACGCCGCTACTCGGCCGGTAGCTCCGCCCGGAGCGATGCGAGTCGATCGGCGAGTTCCCCGCCCGTTTCGGCGAAGACGACACCGGTTGTTCCCTCCGGCGACACCACCGCATCGACCCCCGACTCCGCCGCCTCGGCCACCGCCCACCCGAGTCCGAGCGCGGCGTCTCGAACCACCCCGTCGAATCGAATCGAGGCAGCAAATCGTCGCCTCGGATCGTGTTCCCGAACTGCGAGCAGCCGCTCTGCGGTCTCACCAGAGGCCCCGAATCGGACGCCGCGGACCGGTGTCGCGCCGTCCATCGTCCGGACGAGCCGTCCCTCGATCGCGGCAATTTCGGCCGTCGATTCGGCGTACGGCGTCGCCCCGACTACCTCGCTGCCGGCAGCCGGAATCAGTCGTCGAACGCCGGCGTCGACGAGTCGGTCCGTGAGCCGGACGACGGCCTCCGCGGTCGGTTCACGCGCCGCGTCGTCCCGTATTCCGACCATGTGATGAACCGCGCCCGGTCCCGATCCGACCGCGTGGTGATACCGCACCGCCCGTTGCATGAACTCCGTCGACGCCGCGACGGCGGTCCGAACGTCGTCCCCGACGGCGAGACGTGTCGCGGTCGCCGCCGAAAGCGTACACCCGGAGCCGTGTGTCGCGTCGGTGTCGATCCGTGGATGCCGGAACGTCGTCGTTCCGGTGTTGTCGACGAGAACGTCGGCGACGCCGTCGCCGCTTTCGATGTGACCCCCCTTGATCAACGCGGCGTCGGCACCCATCTCACGGACGGCTTCGGCGGCGGCGACCGCCGACGCCTCGTCGGTCGGTTCGATGTCAGTCAGGACGGCGGCCTCGTCTGCGTTCGGCGTGACGACCGTCGCTGCCGCGACGAGGTCCTCGTACGCCGATTCGGCGGCTTCCGTCAGCAGCCGATCGCCCGTCGCCGCCACCATCACCGGATCGACGACGGTCGGAAACGAGGCGTCTTCGAGCACCGCGGTGACGGTCTCGACAACCTCGGTGGTTGCGAGCATCCCCGTTTTCGCCGCCCGAACGTCGAAATCCGAGAGAACGGCGTCGAGTTGTGCCTCGATCTCTTCGATCGGCAGCACGTGACTCGATTCGACGCCCGTGGTGTTCTGTGCGGTGACGGCCGTCACCGCCGACGTGCCGAATCCACCCGTCGCCTCGATCGTTTTCAGATCGGCCTGAATCCCAGCCCCGCCGCCGGAGTCGCTTCCGGCTATCGTGAGCACGACTGGCTTCTCGACCGGTGCAGCGTCGCGATGATCGCCCATACCCCGAGTATTAGCGGTATGTACAAATCGATAATGGTCGCGGTTTCGGGTCGTGGTGGCGAAACGCGTTCAAATCGCGCGTCCCAACGGCCGGGTATGTACCGGGCGATCATCCCGAACGGTCGACTGGAGTGTGCCGATTACGACGAGGCCGAACACGGGCTTCGGCTGTACGACGACGACGGCGAATTGCTCGCCTTCGTGCCCTACGAGAATCTCGAGGCACTGCTGACGGATGCGGCTTACGAATCGACGGAACGGTCGGCTCTGTGACGGCCCGTGTCAGACGTTGTCGGGCGTTTCGCCGTCCTCGACGGCCCGTTTCATCGATTCCCGTCGGGACTTTGCGTCCCGGCCGGTGCACTCGAGTAAGAAGTCGTTTTTCGCGTCGTTCGCGTCGCCGGCGGCTTCGACATCGCCGGTTTCGAGCAACTCTTCGACGTCGCGTTCGTGGAACTCCACCGCGAGTTTGTCCTTCTTGCCCGAGTACGACACCGCACCGGCGACGATTCGCTCGAACACCGGATTGTCCGGCTCCTCGACGACGTACAGATCGCTTCCCTTGAACTCCTCGGTGCCCGTGATCGGGCCAAAGTACTCCTCGACCGTCGCTTTCATGTCAGGGACTCGCTCCTCAAGGTACTCCCCGCGGCGCATCTTGTACTCTTCCATAGCCGGGTATTGGTGGGGGATTGTTTACCGATTTCGTTCGAGCGACAGCCACGCGCCACACTCCGGACACGGGTCACCGTCCCGATAGGAACTCTCCGCGTCGACGGTGAACTCACACTCCGGACAGGTTATCGCTCCCTCGGGAACCGTGATGCCGGCCATCGACTCCTCGCTCGGCGGGGTGTCGTCCGACGAGTCGTCGGGTTCGGGCGTGACCGCCTCCGAGACGCTCGTCTCGAGGTCCGGGTCCGTCGGATCGCGCTTCGGGGTGGGGTCGTCGGTCGGTTCGGCGTCCGCCGTTTCCGGTTCGTCGGGCCACTCACCGGGCTCTCGACCGTTCGTGTCCGTGAGAATCTCGGCGTCTTCCGCCGCCGGATCCGGCGTCTCTTCGAGATCGGACTCGGAGTCGCCGAACCCTGCCTCCGTGGCGATCGGGTCGTCGGACGGCCCGTCTATGTCGGTCGATTCTGTCCCCTCCGTCGATTCTGCGATGATCTCGGCCGTGTCGACCGGCCCCCCGGAATCCTCCGGGTAGGTCGCATCCACCGGCTCCTCGTCGTCGACGCCTGCGGCCTCGGAATCGATGACGGTCGTCACCTCCGTGCTTTCGGCGACGACGCGCTCCGTCCCACAGCGGCTACATCGCTCGATTTCCCGGACCGCGGTGACGACCTCGCTTCCCTGTTCCCTCCGGTCGCGCTCGACGTCCTCGATTTCGAATCTGTGGCCGAGTAACGAACACGTCAGTCCCATTATTGTATGTTGACCGGGTACAGGGTATAAAACTTGTAGCCTGCTCGCCTCCCCGGCGACCCGATTCCGAACAACGGTTATATTGCCCCCGGGCGAAGGCCCCTGTATGGAGGCGAAGCGGGAGTACCGCGATCGGGACGACGCCGAGGTTGCGGTGCTCGACACGCTCGTTGATCGACACGAAGAGGGGATGACGGTGTTCGAACTCCGCGCCGGTGTCGAAATCGATCTCACGATCGACGACATCGAGACCGCACTGGCGGGGCTGAAGGAGGCCGAACTGATCGTGGTCGAAAACGACAGCGAGGCGACCCGGATCTACCCCGCAGACCGCGTCGTTCCGGACCCCGAGGCGGCGTCGACGACAGACGACTCCGTCTCGATCATCGACCGCATCCGCGATCGGATTCTGTGACTGCGGCGTTGCGAGGCTGTTTTACCCCCGCATCGTCTGGTGTGTTCCAATGACAGTCGTCGAATCACTGCACCAAGACCACAACGCGGTGTTCACCGAACGCGGCGGACGCCGGGTCGTCGACCACTACGGCCGCCCCGAGCGAACCCACCGGGCGGTCAGAAACGGCGTCGGCGTCATCGAGATGGGGTACGATATCGTCGCGGTCGAGGGCGACGACCGCGTCGACTTCGTCGACAACGTGCTCTCCAATCGGGTTCCGGACACCGACGGCCGGGGCTGTTATGCCCTGTTGCTCGACCCACAGGGTAGCATCGAAACGGAGCTGTACGTCTACAACGCCGGCGAACGACTGCTGTGTTTCCTGCCGCCGGGACACGGAGCCGAGATTGCCGAGGGCTGGCGTGAGAACGTGTTCATCGAGGACGTCGAGATCCGGACGGCGACGGACGAGTTCGGCGTCTTCGGGTTCCACGGCCCGATGGCGACCGAAAAGGTCGCAAGCGTCCTCACCGGCCCCGGAACACCCGAGGAGCCGCTTTCGTTCGTCCGAGGCACGATCGGAGACTGGGGGGCGACCGTGATCCGCACCGACAACCTCGCCGGCGAGGAAGGCTTCGAGGTCGTCTGTGCGGCGGCGGACGCAGACCGCGTCGCCGACGCGTTGATCAATCAGGGACTCAACGCCGTCCCGTTCGGCTACCGGAGCTGGGAGACGCTCACGACCGAGGCCGGAACGCCGCTTTTCGAGACCGAACTCGAAGGCACCGTTCCGAACGTCCTCGGCATCCGAAACGCCCTCGACTTCGAGAAGGGCTGTTACGTCGGCCAGGAGGTCGTCTCGAAGATCGAAAACCGCGGTCGTCCGAGCCGCCGTCTCGTCGGCCTCGCCGCCGATGCACTTCCCGACGCCGGAGCCGCCGTCTTCGAGGGCGACAGCCACGTCGGCGAGGTGACGCGAGCGGTCGAAAGCCCGACGCTCTCGGAGCCGATCGCCCTCGCCTTCGTCGACTACGGTCTCGACGCCGACGCCCTATCCGTACGCGTCGACGGCGAGGAGGTCGACGCCGAGCGTCGCACACTCCCGTTCGTCGAAGGGTCTGCCCGCTCGAAACGACTACCGACGTATCCCGAGGCGTGAGCCGATCGAGCCGGATCAGCCGTCCGTCTCGGGGGCGTAGTAGTACTCGCCCGCCTCCTTCTGTTCTCTGTCCTTCTGTGAGCCGGGCTTGTTGATCCGGGGGCGACCGGTGTTTGGATCGCGTCGGAACGTCACGCCCAGATTCGCGAGGAACTGGTTCATCCCCTCGCGCATCCCGACCGGCGTCCCCGCGTGGCCCTGTGCTGCCGGCGTTCCGTCGAACACCTGCAGCCGGTCGGCGAGCAGATCGATCATGTAGATGTCGTGATCGATGACGAGGGCCGTCGCACCGCGGGTCTCGGTGTACCGCCGGATCGCCTGCGTCGCAAGCACCCGCTGTTCGACATCCAGGTGTGCCGACGGTTCATCAAGCAGGTACAGATCGGCCTCCTTGGACAGACACGCGGCGATTGCGACCCGTTGGCGCTCGCCGCCGGAGAGATCCGTGAGCTGCTGTTCCATGATCCGATCCAGCTGCAGCGGATCGGCGATCTCCGTGTTCCAGTAGGAGCTCCCGAAGTCGTCGGTGATCGACCGGAGGAAGGAATCGACACGCATCGGCTGGTCGATTTCGACGTACTGTGGCTTATACGAGACGTCGAGTCGGGAGTCTATTCCGCCGTCGTCGGGCTCCAGTCGGCCGGCGATCAGCTTCGCGAACGTGGATTTCCCGATTCCGTTCGGTCCGACGATGCCGAGTACCTCGTTTTCACGAATTTCCCCGGCTTCGACGGTCAGTGAGAACTCGCCCTCGCCGTAGCTCTTCGTCATCTCGGGGTAGGAAACGAGCGTGTCGCTGGCGGTTGCGGTCCGGGGTGCGTGTTCCTCGAACTGAATCGCATCCGGTCGGATACGCATGTTCTCGTTTTCGAGGTAGCCCTCCAGATACTGGTTGATCCCGCCTTTCGTCGATTTGGGCGCGGTCACGACGCCGTAGGCCCCCGGTCGACCGTAGGCGACGTGCAGCGTATCGGCGAGGAGATCCAACACCGCGAGGTCGTGTTCGACGACGAGGACGGAGCGATCGTCCGCCGATAGCTCCCGGATGAGCCGGGCCGCGGCGACACGCTGGCCGATGTCGAGATACGGCGTCACCTCGTCGAGGAAGTAGAAATCGGCGTCTCGGGCGAGCGTCGCTGCCAGTGCGACGCGCTGGAGTTCGCCACCGGAGAGGGTGTCGATCGGCTGATCGACGACCGTATCGATCGACAGTCGTTCGACGAGGTCGTCGACGACGTTCCGTTCGTCGACGCCGGCGAGCAGTTCACTCGTCGTTCCGTCGAACTGATCGGGGATGCGATCGACGTACTGGGGCTTCTGTGCGACACTGATCTCGCCCGCCTCGAGCCGCTCGAGGAAATCCTGCAGTGCGGTTCCGCGGTACGTCTGCATGACGGACTCGAAGTCGGGCGGATCGTTGTACTGCCCGAGATTCGGCGTGATCTCTCCGGCCAGAATCCGGACGGCGGTCGTCTTCCCGATTCCGTTCGGTCCCAAAACGCCCGTCACCGAGCCGGATTCGGGTGCCGGAAGGCCGTACAGTCCGAAGGCGTTTTCGCCGTACCGGTGTGTCGGATCCTCCTCGAGTTCCGTGGGCAGGTTGATGATCTCGATCGCGTCGAAGGGGCATTTCTCGACACAGATTCCGCAGGTCTCTCCGAGACAGATCTCCTCGGAGATGCGGATCTGATCCGGCTTCCCGGCGAGTTTCTCTGGCTCTTCTGCCTCGCTGCGTTTCGTGATACACTCTTTTCCGGTTCTGTTCGGCGGACAGTAGTTCGCACACTCGTAGTTACACCGGTCGGGCTGACAGCGGTCCAGATCGACGACGGCGATGCTGTCGTCAGCCATCTCAGAACCCCGTCGTCAGCAGAATCGTCCAGGACACGAACCAAAGCGCAAACGTCATGAAGACGATGTAGAGGTAGTCCTTCGTCGAGAAATCGTCGACGTCCAACTCGAGGCCGACCATCTCCATGATCCGAAACAGCGGGAACTGGGTCAGAATTGCGGCGACGAGGGCGACCACCCCCGTCGTGTCCGTCGGACCGGTCCCGAGACTGGCGGCGGCGACGCCCGCAATCAGCCCGGAGAGACACGCGACCGCGGTGACGGTGACACCGCGAATGTGAGAGAGGCGGCGCTCGGCCGTATCGGTTGCCATACCACCATCTCGACTGTGCGTGTCCAAAAAGTGTTTGTTCTGTCTCCGGTTGCCCTCGCCGTTCGGGGCGTCGATGAATGTACGTGGCTGTGAGACCGGAGTTTTGTGCCGACAGCGGCACTATTATCCTCAATCTTTATACGGGAGGCCCCCCTTATCTGAGCCACAGATGGCTGATTCTGAAGGCGAAGAAGAACTGGCGGATCTGCCCCCGAGCGCGAAGCTCGTTTTTAAAGTACTCGAGTACAACGGGCCGATGACACAGAAGGGAATCGTCGAAGAATCGATGCTGTCGGCTCGAACCGTCCGATACGCACTCGAACGTCTCGAGGACATCGATGTCGTCTCCGAGGACGTCTACTTTGCCGACGCACGACAGAACCTGTACGAAATCATCGCGGAAGCCGAGACGGCCGCCGAGGCGGCCGACGCAGAAGCCGACACCGCGGCCTCAGACGACTGACGCCGTCTCGTTTCTCACACGTCCTATTACTGATACGATCTGTCTCGCCGCGCTTTCTGCGTGATACATGATCACATCCACCCATTGATAGTTTCTCTCATCGTCAGGATTATATACAGATGTGAACTACACCCACACATGGAACAGGACACGGCGACCGCGGCCACCGATCGGGGCTGTGAGATCATGGCGTCGATCGATCGGGGTGGGGACGACGAGCGACTGATCATCGCCAAACTCTGCGAGGAGGAGGCGTGGCTCTCGATGCCGACGGAAGCGACAGCCGCGCTCGAACGGTGGCGCTGACCGCGGTTCCGTGTCGCCGATTCGAGACAACACAGATTTTTCACACCCGGGGTTCTGAGTGACGGGTATGGATTACAGACGTGTCGAAGGCGCACGGGAGTACATCGCTCGACTGGACCACGGCCGCGACTGGCGAGGACAGATCGAAGACTTCGCCGAGTCCGAGGACATCGATGCGGCCTTCTTCATCGGTCTCGGGGCGGTTCAGGACGCGACGCTGTACTTCTACGATCAGGACGACACGGAGTACTATCCCATCGAGTTCGACGAACCGTTCGAAGTCGCCTCGTGTCTCGGGAACATCTCCTGGATCGACGACGATCGATTCGCCCACACCCACGTCTCGCTGTCGAGAGAAGACGGATCGACCGTCGCCGGCCACCTCGAGGCCGCCACGGTGTTCGCCGGCGAGTTGTACGTCCGTGAGTTCGATACGCACCTCGAACGCGAACACGATCCGGTCACCGATCTCGATCTCTGGCCGCTGTGATGAATCCCGAGGAGCCGTACTTCGAGGAACTTGAATCCGACCTCGATGCGGCACTCGACGTCGCACGGGCCGCCCGAAAACGCGGCGACGATCCGACCGACGACGTCGAGATTCCGATCGCACGCGACATGGCCGATCGGGTCGAGAACATCCTCGGAATCGACGGCGTCGCAGAGCGCGTCCGGGAGATGGAGGCCGACCCCGACATCTCCCGTGAGGAGGCAGCCCTCGCGTTGACGAAGGCGTTCGCCGACGGCGGCGTCGGCGATTACGAGACGCGAGCGGGCAAAATCGAGGGGGCCGTCCGAACAGCCGTCGCGCTCCTCACCGAAGGCGTCGTCGCCGCACCGATCGAAGGGATCGATCGGGTCGAAATACTGGAAAACGACGACGGAACGGAGTTCGTCAACGTCTACTACGCCGGCCCGATCCGCTCCGCCGGCGGCACCGCACAGGCGCTTTCGGTGCTTGTGGCCGACTACGCCCGAACGCTCGTCGGTATCGACGAGTACAAGCCGCGCGATTCGGAGGTCGAGCGATACGCCGAGGAGCTGTCGCTGTACGACGACGAGACGGGGCTGCAGTACGCACCGAAGAACAAGGAGGCGACGTTCATCGCCCGAAACCTTCCGATCATGCTCGACGGGGAACCGACTGGCGACGAGGAGGTCTCGGGATTCCGTGACCTCGAACGCGTCGACACGAACAACGCCCGCGGTGGCATGTGTCTGGTGTTGGGCGAGGGAATCGCCCAGAAGGCTCCGAAGATCCAGCGATACACCGGCGATATCGAGGAAGTCGAGTGGCCGTGGCTCCAGGATCTCATCGACGGCAACTACGGTGACGAGACGGACGCAGCAACCGACGAGGACCCGACGACCGACGACGACACCGGGACGGAAGACGACACGCCCCAGGATGCCGATGCGACAGAAGCGATCGGTGGCCCACCCCGGGCAGAGCCGTCACAGAAGTTCCTCCGGGACCTGATCGCCGGCAGGCCGGTGTTCGGCCACCCCTCCGAATCCGGGGGTTTCCGGCTTCGCTACGGTCGAGCGCGCAACCACGGGTTCGCCACGGCTGGCGTCCATCCGGCGACGATGCGACTCGTCGACGACTTCCTGGCGCCGGGCACACAGCTGAAAACCGAACGCCCCGGGAAGGCCGCCGGTGTTGTTCCGGTGGACAGCATCGAGGGACCGACCGTCCTGCTCGCAAACGGCGACGTGCGTCGGATCGACGATCCGGCTGAGGCAGTCGAGATCAGAAACGGCGTCGAGGCCGTCTTGGACCTCGGAGAGTACCTCGTCAACTACGGCGAGTACGTTGAGAACAACCAGCCGCTGTCGCCGGCGTCGTGGTGTGTCGAGTGGTGGCTCGCCGAAATGGACGCCGCCGGCGCAGACGTACAGGCCCTCGAAGACGCCGCTCGGATCGACCTCGAGGACCCGACCGCAGACCGGGTTCTTTCCTGGGTGGATCGCTACGACGTTGCCCTCCATCCGGCGTACACGTACCTCTATCACGACGTGAGCGTCGCGGAACTCGACGCCCTCGCCGAAGCGATATCGAACGGTCGCTGGAGTTCCGCGGACGGTGCCGCGACGACCCGCGGGGCCGGTACGGACGCCGATTCAGATACGCTCGTCGTTCCCGCCGCCGACGGCGTCGCAGCGACGCTCGGATCGCTGCTCGTCGAGCATAGCCGCGGCGAAGAGACGCTGACGATCCCCGACGCCAGACCACTCGTCGTTTCCCTCGGCATGGACGAGGAACTCGAACGGGAGTGGGATTCGGAGTCGCTCTCGGAGGCGGCCAGAACGTACGACGGCGGGGACAACGCCATCGAGGCGGTGAACGAGGTCGCGCCGTTTTCGATCCGGGAACGCGCCCCGACGCGGATCGGCTGCCGGATGGGACGACCGGAAAAATCCGAGAGCAGGGAACTCTCTCCGGCCGTCCACACCCTGTTTCCGATCGGCGAGGCTGGCGGCAGTCAGCGGGACGTCGGCGCCGCGGCGAATCACGCCGAAACGATGCAGGACACCCCGGGACAAATCGACGCCGAACTCGCACGCCGGCGGTGTCCGGACTGCTCGACGTCGACGTTTCGCGGCCGCTGTCCCGACTGCGGGGCCGTCACCGAACCGCACTATCGGTGCTGGAGTTGCGACATCGACGTCGAGGCAGACGCCGCCGGACGGGCCGTCTGTCCACGCTGTGAGCGAGACGCCGAGGCCGTAGAGACACAGCCTCTCGACGTCGGATCGGAGTACCGAAACGCACTCGAAACCGTCGGTGAACGGGACAACGCCTTCGACGTGCTGAAGGGCGTCAAGGGGTTGTCCTCGGCACAGAAGATCCCCGAACCGATGGAGAAGGGCGTCCTCCGGGCGAAAAACGGCGTCTCGTCGTTCAAGGATGGTACCGTCCGATACGACATGACCGACCTGCCGGTCACGTCGGTCCGGGCCGCCGAACTCGATGTCGCCGTCGGACAACTGCGGGAACTGGGCTACGAAACGGACGTCCACGGTGACCCGCTTCGCCACGAGGACCAACTCGTCGAACTCCGGGTGCAGGACATCGTTCTTTCGGATGGAGCCGCAGAGCACATGCTCAGGACGGCCGATTTCGTCGACGACCTCCTGACGCAGTACTACGGGATGGACCCCTTTTATGAGGTCGAAACGCGGGACGACCTCGTCGGCGAACTCGTTTTCGGAATGGCTCCCCACACCTCGGCTGCGGTCGTCGGACGGATCGTCGGCTTCACGTCGGCGGCCGTCGGGTACGCACATCCGTACTTCCACGCCGCAAAGCGCCGGAACTGCTTCCACCCGGAGACGACGCTCCGGTATCGGGACGAACAAGACGATCTGGCGCGTGACTCGATCGAAACGATCGTCGAACCCCGTTTAACCGACCCGACAGAGGACGACTTCGGCGCGCTCGTTCAGCCTGTCGATGGACTCAGCGTCCCGTCGATCACCGCCGATGGGACGCCCGTCGAGCGCCCGGTCGAGGCCGTTTCGAAGCATCCGGCACCCGATCACCTCATTCGCGTCGAAACACGTGGTGGCCGAACGCTGACCGTGACGCCGGAGCATACGTTTCATCGATGGACGCCGTCTGGACTGGAGTCTGTGGACGCCCGTTCGCTTTCGATCGGCGATTCGATCCCGAGTCCGAAGCCGATCGAAGAGGCCGACCGGAAAATAACTGCTTCGAGCCGTCTCGTTTCGGTTGGAGACGGTCTCGAATCAACGCTTCCTGCACAACGGCTCCGCACCGATGGCGGCGACGTGTGGCTCGATGCGGTCACCGACATCGAAATCGTCGAAAGCGATGTCGAGTACACCTACTGTCTCACCGTCGAAGAGACGAATACACTCGTTGCAAACGACCTGTTCGTCGGCCAGTGCGACGGCGACGAAGACTGCGTCATGCTGTTGATGGACGGCCTGCTCAACTTCAGTAAATCCTTCTTGCCGGACCAACGTGGCGGTAGAATGGATGCACCCTTGGTCATGTCGTCCCGCATCGATCCGGCCGAAATCGACGACGAGGCACACAACATGGATATCGTCTCCTCGTATCCGCTCGAATTCTTCGAGGCGACCCGCGAGATGGCCGACCCCGGCGACGTGGACGTCCAGATCGCCGAGGACACGCTCGGGACGGCGGGGCAGTACCGCGGCTTCGAGCACACCCACGACACGGCCGACATCGCCGGCGGCCCCGACCTCTCGGCGTACAAAACGCTGGGTGACATGGAGGCGAAGATGGACGCTCAACTCGAACTCGCCCGGAAGCTGCGGTCGGTCGACGAGACCGACGTCGCAGAACGAGTCATCGAGTACCACTTCCTTCCGGATCTGATCGGGAATCTGCGGGCCTTCTCCAGACAGGAAACGCGGTGTCTGGACTGCGGAACGAAGTACCGGCGGGTCCCGCTTTCGGGAGACTGTCGTGAGTGTGGCGGCGACGTGAACCTGACCGTCCACGAGGGATCGGTCGACAAGTACATGGAAACTGCCTCCAGAATCGCCGAGGAGTACGGCTGCCGGGAGTACACGAAGCAGCGACTCGAAATCTTAGAGCGGTCCATAGAGAGCGTCTTCGTCGACGACACCAACAAACAGTCGGGGATTGCGGACTTCATGTAGGCGCTTCCACCGACTTCCATTCCGGTGTCGGCCGCCCGATCTCACGGCCGAACCGGCACGCGGTCGTGGCGATCGGCGTCAGTCTCCGCGGCGGGCGGGCGGATCCTTCGAGACGATCTGTCCGAGCAGGTCGCGGTTGTCGGCGGCCTTGTGGTAGAGCTTCTCCCGGAATCGTTCGTAGTCCTGAAACTGCCTGAGGAAATCGAAGATGTCCCTCGCTCCCGGTGGCGCGTCGATCCGGGCGAGGCCCTGTTCGATCGCGGCACCACAGGAGTACACCCGATCGTCGGTCAGCAGGTGTGAACACGACTCGTAGTCCTCGGGCAGACGCGAACGCTGCTCGTCGTCGAGGTTCGAAAAGCCGACGATGTCGAGACCGCCGCGTGCTTCGAGCAGATCGGCACACCACGTACAGAACCCGCAGTCGTCGTCGTACACGAATACGGCATCGGACATACGCCAACTACGGCCGTCGGTGGCATATAAACAGCGATCCGTGAGGACCCTCGGGGGTCCACGAACGGCCCGTCACTCCGCCGTCGCGACCATGGAGTGGTAGCTGATCCGACCGGACTCGACCGCCTCGTCGAGTTCCTCGATTCCGGCCAGAAGGTCCTGCCCACGCGCTCCGAGTGCGTTCAACAGTCCCTCGTAATCCACCTTCGATTCCATCGTGTCCCGCATCGCGAGGAGGTCATCGCGGTGGTCGTACACACCGCCGACGGCGAAGCCGGCCTCGTCGATCCGGCGGCGGAGTCGCTCCGGATTCCGCGGGCCGTCGAGACACAGCGTCTCGACGACCGGGTCGGGCAGCGACGGCGGATCGCCCTCGACGACCACGTCCGAAAGCGCGAGCCGCCCGCCCTTTCGGAGAACACGCCGCGTCTCGGAGAGCGTTCGATCGAGGTCCTCCGAGAGACAGAGTGCACACTCGGCGAGGACGACATCGATGCTGTCGTCTCCGATGGGGAAGGTGGTGAGATCACCCCTCACGGCTCGGTCGGTGCCGGGTGAGCGATCCAATCCGAACGCCACGGCGCCGCGTTCCTCGGCGAGTTCGATCGCGCCGCCGGCCCCACATCCGACGTCGAACAGTCGGGTGCCGGCGTCGACCCCTGCCCGATCGAGCAACTCCTCGGTCGCCTCGGTCCCCCCGGGATGAAGCGGTCCGTCGAGCAAGAACCCGATCGCGGCCTCCGGATTCGACAGCGCGATATCGATCGGAGTCTTCGTCATTCGTCACACCCACCGTCGCCGCCACAGCAGCCACCGGAGCCGTCCGTTTCGGCCCGAAGGTCCGCGTCGAGAGGCTGCTCCGTCGGATCGTACGGTTCCTCCTGCTCCGTCGACGTTTCGGCCGACGCCTCCACCGCAGACCGTCCGCCCCAGCCGTTTCTGTTCCGAATCGCGTACTCGCCGTCCTCCGTCGTCATGTTGTACGCACAGAAGGGGACGAGTTCGCCGTCCGGCGTCGGAACGGAGACACAGCAGTTGTCGAGTCGGCCGACGTCGGCCGCGTCGCTGTCCATGAACCCGGTGAACGACACCGGAACGACGCTCGAAAACAGCTCTCCTGCCCCGTCTGGAACCTCCATTCCACAGCAGCCGGCGGACGTACAGGCCTGCTCTTTGCCGGCGGTCGTACTCGCGAGCAACTCCATCCAGTCCGACTCGTCGACGGTTCCGGAGAGCGCATCGAAGGTGTCCTCGTCTATGAACTTCGTCGCCGGGACGATTCCGTCCTCGCCCGGGATCAGCGCCGTCGCCGACTGACAGTACGACGAACAACAGGGGATCGGCAGCAGATCCCGCGCCGAGACGCCGTCGAGTTGCTCGGCCAGCCGCCGGGCGGCCTCGTCGATCGAGAACCGGCGATCCTGTTCGTCGTGTCGACCGAACTGTGCGACCGGCTGGAAGTTGACCGACTCGACGATGTCGCGGTTTTCGACGGCAAAGCGAACGATATCCCCCATCTCGTGGTCGTTCGTCCCCGGAACGACCGCCGGAACGAGGACGACCGACAGATCTGCGTCCCGACAGGCCTCGATCGCAGCGCGTTTTTCGGCCGCGATATCGACCTCTCTGATCGCCTCGTAGGTCTCGGATTCGAGGCCGTCGAACTGGAGGTAGACGGCGCTGACCCCTGCCTCCTTCAGTCGCTGCGCGTAGCCGTCCTCGTGGGCCAGTACGATCCCGTTCGTGTTCACCTGGATGTGTTCGAAGCCCATCTCCCCGGCCCGTTCGACCAGCTCCGGGAGGTCGTCACGGATCGTCGGCTCGCCGCCGGAGAACTGAATCGGACGGACGCCGCCGGTGTCCTTGATCGTCCGAAGCAGCGTCTCGATCTCTTCCCGTGACCGACTCCGCCCGCCGGGGCCGGAACTGGCAAAACAGAACGAACAGGAGAGGTTGCAGTCCTCCGTGACCTCGACGACGGCGAGACAGGCGTGGTCGTTGTCGACCGATAGCTCGACGTCCGGCGGTGCGTCGGTGTCCGGATCGGGGCCGAAGGAACGCGCCCACTCCCAGTGGTCGACATCGGCCCAGACCTGACGGCTCTCCGTGCCGTGGTCCGGACACGTTCGGGTGAGATACACGGACCCGTCGCGGGCTTCGTACACACCCGGAACGCGCTCCAGACACGTCGGGCAGAGACTCGTCGTCTCGGAGAGTGTCGTAGATTGACTCACGACAGTCGCCGAGGATTCCACGATTATAAGTCTACCCCGGCTGTGTGTCACGTTCTGGCACACTTCTCGGCAGTCGACCACACAAACTGAAAGCGCGGTGAGAGGACACGACCGCACCGCGTTTTTATTTGTCTTCCTCTTCCTTCGAGTATGACCGACCGTCCGACCGTCGACGCGACCGACAGCAGAGCGGAAACGCGATCCGACGACGGTCGACTCCGTCCGACCGAAGCCGCGACCGGGTTGCTCGAAGCGCTCCGAACCGACGGGGATCCGGAGCGGTATCTCGCCGCACTCGCCGACTACGGTCACGACGATCTGCGCCGAATCCGCGACGACCGCTCCGCCGGCCTCGCCTTCTGGATCAACCTTTATAACGCCGGCACGCAGCGACTGCTCGCCGAGCGTCCGGAGCTGTACGACAGCGCGCTGCGATTCCTTCGCTTCTTTCGGGCGACGGCCGTCACCGTCGCCGGCACCGAGTTGAGCCTCGACGACATCGAGATGGGGATCCTTCGAGGGCGACGTTCGAAGTATGGCCTCGGCTATCTGCCGCGATTCCCGCGTCAATTCGAGCGACGGTACGCACTCGCCGTCGACCCCCGGATCCACTTCGCCTGCAACTGTGGTGCGGCAAGCTGTCCGGCGATCCGATTCTACACCGCCGAGAACGTCGAGGAGCAACTCGATCTCGCGGCCGAGACGTACCTCGATTCGACCGTCGAGTACGATCCCGACACGAACGTTGCCCGGATCCCGAGGGTTTTCCTCTGGTATCGCGGTGACTTCGATGGAAGAACCGGAATCAGGCAACTCCTCCGGGCCTACGACGCGATCCCCGCCGAGGCGACGCCGCGATTCAGATACCGGTCGTGGGACTGGTCGAAGGCC
>JARWGK010000087.1:0-7959 GCA_040409725.1 Natronomonas sp. | reverse complement strand
CCGAGCCCGGCGTTGATCTCCGTCGGCGAACGGGGGAAATACCAGAGATAGCCCAGTTCCGCGGTCGGTTTGAACACGAGCGCGTCGTCCCACTCGACCGGATCGGGGACCTCGACGATCTCGCGGTAGGCGGAACAGAACTGTGAGTATCGGACGTTCGTGTCGAACGTCGTGCCCTCGAAGTCGGCTTTGTCCTGCAGAATCGACAGCGCCCCCGCGCCGTCGAGGACGATGTCGGCCTCGTACCGGCGGTGGTCCCCCTGATGGATCGCTTCGAGGCCGTGGACGCGGCCGTCGTCCTGCAACACGTCTTGGACGACCGTGTTGTAGTGGAACTCGACGCCTGCGGCTTCAGCCCCGTCGATGAGCAGCCGACCGTACTCCCAGCGATCGATGACGGCGAGTTCACCGGGCACAGGAATGTCGAGTGCCGCGTTTTCCTGTGGAATCTCGAAGCGGCCGTGATCGACGTCCGTGTTGGTGAACGCCGGGGCGATGTGGGACTTCGGAATCGACTCCGGGAACTTGTCTGCTCCTTTGAGGGCGTCGCCGCAGGCGATGTGGCCGGCCTCGGATTCGGTTTTCCGCTCGACGACGACGACATCGTATCCCGCGTTGGCAATCGTCGCTCCGGCATAACACCCGGCGGTTCCAGCTCCGACGATAGCGACGTCGCACTCGACGGTGGTCATACCTGTCTCTGGACGGGGGTCAGCAAAAACCCCACGACCTCCGGGCTCCGTCCGACGGGATCCTGCCGGGGCGACGGCCAGCCGAGCGTCGGAGGCACCCGAAACGGGTCGGTGGCCGTCGGCTGCGTTCGGACAGTTCTATTACCGAGGCGCGGAAAGGACTCTCCGTATGAGTCAGCCGAAGATTCTGCTCCTCGGTCCACCGGGAGCGGGCAAGGGCACACAGTCGTCGAACATCGTCGACCGATTCGGTGTCGAACACGTGACGACGGGCGACGCACTGCGGGCGAACAAGGACATGGAGACGGAACACGGAACGCCGCGGTCGTTCATGGAGGCCGGTGAACTCGTCCCCGATCCGGTCGTCAACGAGATCGTCGAGGCGGCCCTCGCCGAGGCCGACGGATTCGTCCTCGATGGGTATCCCCGAAACCTCTCACAGGCGGAGTATCTCGACGACATAACCGACATCGACGTCGTCGTCTCCCTCGATGTCGACAAGGAGGAGCTCATTCGACGGCTCACCGGCCGGCGAATGGACCCTGAAACCGGCGACATCTACCACACCGAATTCGACATGCCCGACGACGAGGCGGTCGAAGAACGACTCGTCCAGCGGGACGACGACACGGAGGAGACGGTCCGAGAACGGCTCCGCGTCTTCGAGGAGAACACCCAGCCGGTGATCGAGTTCTACGACGACCGCAGCGAGTTGACGCGAATCGACGGCAACCGCCCGCCGGAGGAGGTCTGGGAAGACCTCGAATCGATCATCGCTGACGCCGCGTAGGCTGCGAGAGGCTTTTTTAAATCGGGGACGAATCGGGTAGTGTGAGATCCCGGGACTTCCAGGAACGGATCGACGCCGCCCGCGAGGAGGGGTGGCGGGTCGTCGAGGACGACGACGAACGGGTCGTGATGAAACGGCCGAGTTACGGCTCGCGGGTCGGACACCTGCTCGTCGGCGCGGCGACCGTCTGGTGGTCCTTCGGACTCGGGAATCTCGTCTATGCGGTCTATGAGTACTTTCAGCACACCGACTATCAGGTGCTCTACAGCGAAACCACGGACGAGGATCCGATGGAGACGCTCCGTCGTCGGTACGCCCGGGGAGAGATCGACGAAGCCGAACTCGAACGCCGGGCCGGCGAGCTGGCCGAAACCGATCCGAAGCTGGAGGAGACGGGGCGACTCGACAGGGTACGCGACCGGGTGGAGGAGCGAATCCGATGAGCGCGTAGTAAAAGCTTCATAGTTCCGCCCGACAAACGGCCGGTAATGGCACGAACAGCAGCGAAGGTACAGGACCTCGTCAGCGAGGACGCCGACATGGAGGCTGCCATCGAGTACGTCCTCGAACGGGCCGAGGACGGCACCGTCGCCTGGGGCGACGTCTCCGAGGAGTTGACGAGCGGGCAGTGGGGTCGGCTGATCGAGAAGGGGATTCTCGTCGACTCGGGCGGCGACGGGTTCGAGCTATCGGATCCCGAGGCGGTCAGAGAGGGGCTGAGTTCCGACGGCGGCAGCGGGGATATCGATCTCCCCGACGGCGTCGACGCAGACTCCTCCTGGACGAAATGGGACAAGTACGCGGCCGTCGCCTCCGTCGCGCTGTTTGCCGGCTACGCCTTCCAGTCGGTGCGTGATCCACTGGCCGGGGCACTCGATTTACTCCTCGGTCCCCTTCTGGATCTGCTTCCATTTTTCGCCGTCGTGATGGTGCTCGCCCTGTTTACCGGGCTGTACTCGACGCTCCTGCAGGCGAACCTGATGAACATCGAGGTGATGGGCAAGTATCAGGCACAGATGAAGGAGATCCAGGAGCGCCGCAAGGAGGCGAAGGAACGAGGCGACGACGAAGCACTGGAGAAGATCCAAGAGGAGCAGATGGACGCCATGGCCGACAACCTCGGGATGTTCAAAGAGCAGTTCCGACCGATGGTGTGGATCATGCTCCTGACGATTCCGGTGTTCCTGTGGATGTTCTGGGTCGTCGGGTTCCGCGGCGGCGAAGCACAGGTCGAACTGGAGACGGTCGTGATGCCGCTGGCCGGCGAAGTGACCTGGACCACGGGGATCCTCGGCCCGATACAGGTGTGGATCGTCTGGTATTTCGTCTGCTCGATGGGCTTTACGCAGATCATCCGCAAGGCGTTGAACATCCAGACGACACCGACTGGGTAGGAGACGGCAGGTCGATTCGGGAGGCCACCGAACCGGCGGCGATCGGATCGACGATCGAATCGTTGCCGGAGGACGAACGACAACCTCTTTGTTCTAACACTACCGACACGTTGTATGTTGATCACCATCTCTGGACCGGCCGGCAGCGGTAAAAGCACCGCTGCTGCCGCGCTAGCAGATCGGCTCGGATACGACCACGTGAGCGGTGGTGACCTCTTCCGAAATCTGGCCGAGGAGCGCGACCTCACGCCACTGGAGTTGAACAAACTCGCAGAGGAAGACGAGTCGATCGACCGCGATCTCGACCGCCGGCTGCGGGACACCGCGCGGCAGGCAGAAGAACTCGTCCTCGAGGCACGCCTCGCCGGCTGGATGGCCGGCGAGTACGCCGACTTCCGGATCTGGCTCGACGCCCCACTCGACGTTCGGGCGGCCCGAATCGCCGACCGGGAGGACAAATCTATCGACGTGGCACGAACCGAAACGCAGGCCCGCAGCAACAGCGAGGCCGACCGCTACGAGAAGTACTACGGAATCGATATCGAGGACCTCTCGATTTACGATCTGGCGATCAACACCGCCCGGCTGTCGCCGGAGGCCGTGATCGAAGTCATCCTGACGACGACGGACGTCTACGATCCGGAGTCCGACGAGGGACAGACACCGACCCAGGGCATCGAGTACGACTTCTGATATGCGAAGACGGGGACCTCCCGGAGAACGTGATCCGGAAACGCTGCTGGAGTTCGGCGTCGTCAACCTCGATAAGCCGCCGGGACCGTCGGCTCATCAGGTTGCGGCGTGGGTTCGAGACGCCGCCGGCGTCGAACAGGCGGCCCACGCCGGCACCCTCGACCCCAAGGTGACCGGCTGTCTGCCGGTGTTGACCGGGACGGCGACCCGAGCGGCACGACTGTTCGACGACGCAGCGAAGGGGTACGTCGCAGTCCTGCAGTTACACGGCCCCAAACCGACGGATCTCGAGTCGACGATCGCCGAATTCGAGGGGCCGATCTACCAGAAACCACCGCGAAAGTCGGCCGTTCGACGGAAACTCCGCATCCGGGAGATCCACAGCCTCGATGTCGTCGACACGGAGGGTCGACAGGTGCTTCTCTCCATCGAATGTGAAAGCGGGACGTACGTTCGGAAGCTGTGTCACGACATCGGGTTGGCCGCGGGCGTCGGCGCACACATGGGCGACCTTCGCCGCACGTCGAGTGGCATCTTCGACGACAGGGGCCTCCGGACGATGGAGGATCTCGTCGACGGCATCGCATTTTCACGACAGGACGGCGACGACGAACTGCTCCGGGACGTCGTCCAGCCCGCAGAACGGGTCCTGGAGCCGCTTCCGTCGGTGACGGTGGCGTTTTCGGCCGCCGAACAGATCGCGGAGGGGGCACCGGTGTACGCCCCGGGCGTCCTCGAACACGACGATCCCGCGGACGGTTCACTCGTCGCCTGCTACACGCCGGACGGGGCGGCGGTGTGTCTGGCGACACCGGTCGGTGATCTCGACGCCGACTCGGGGACGGCACTGGAACTCGAACGGGTACTCGTCTGACCCGGCGGAAACGAAGCCCTTTTGAGATACAGCGCCGTCGCTTCACGTGAGGGACCGTGGGGTAGTGGTATCCTCTGCGCATGGGGTGCGTTGGACCCGTGTTCGAATCACGGCGGTCCCACTACATTCTGCCGACGCTGCATCGCCAGCGTCGGCTTAATTCGTGTTAGCCGTGATTCGAGCAGACGAGTCGCAGCGGCCAAGTACAGCGAGAAGGGCCGTCCCCTCGGACCCGTTCACGCCAACAGACGGTCTGTCCCGCACGACGGGCTTCGCTTCGCCGCTCAGAACTTCCGATACGGCAGGAACTTCCCCTCGTAGGTGATCCGGACGCGGTCGCCGTCTTCGCTCTTGATCCGATCGACGTGACACTCGAAGTCGATCGCCGACATGATGCCGTCGCCGAACTCCTCGTGGATCACGGCCTTGATCGCGTCGCCGTACACCTGCGGAATCTCGTACAGCCGGTACAGCATCGGATCGGAAGGAATGGTCGGATCGTCTTCACCCTTCGTCGGTGGACGCTGTAGGTGTCGTTCGATTTCGGAATCCTCGATGTCGAGTTCTGTGAGCAGCTTCTGGGCTTCCCGTCGGTCGGCGCTCACTTGGCCGTAGATCAGGGCAGCCGTCCAGACTGGATCTCGGCCGATAGCCGCCCCAAGTTCGTCGAATCGGATGCCCTGCGTCCGTTTGGCATCGAGCAATCGCTCGGTTACCGCTGTGCTTGCGGGCATATCCGACGATACGCCCCTCCGACGCATTAACCGAGGGCCGAATATGTGAGCCACGAGAGACCGTACCGGAACCGTCGGAACAACACGAAACAGAGAGCCGACAGCGTGGCACGGACGACCGACGCATCGACTCGTTCGCTCACCTCCCGACCGACGGACGCATCCGACCCCGCCTGACACGGATGTTACCACGGACACTTATTCCTCAAGGCCCAACCCTAGGTATGACCGACAACGAATCCGAATCCGCCGCCGACGCGGCGGTCAGCGCCGAACGACCCGATAGCCTGCTGCACATCGCCGGCTGGGATCACGTCACCCTGATCGGCAGCAACGCCGAGGATACCATCGCCTTCTATCGTGACGTCCTCGGCCTCCCACTTGTCGTCCGGCAGCCGAATCTCGATCGCTCGGAGGTCGAACACCTCTTTTTCGACGCCGGTGACGGCCGCCTCGTCACCTTCTTCGTCGACGAATCCAGAGAGTCCGTCGAGCGGCAGGACCCCGACATCGGCGCGGTACACCACCTCGCCTTCAGCATCGAACCCGACGAACTCCCGGCGATCCGGGATCGCCTGCTCGATGCCGGCCACCGGGTCACCGAGTACGACCGCGGTGCCTTCCACTCGCTGTACACGCAGGACCACAACGGCCTCGTGATCGAACTCGCCGCCGACAAGTACGAGATTCCCGACGACCGCCGTGGGGAGGTCCTCGCCCGCGCCCACGCCGCCCGCCTGTCCGACGGAAGCGAGTACATCGACGGCGAGCATCTCGAAGCCGCACTGGGTGATCTCGGCCTGCCAATCGAGAAAAGCGACCTCCCGGACGCCAGAACCGGACGGGACTTCCGGTAGTTGGCAATCAATCACAGACACAGACGCCACCGTTTCGAATTTGATCGACGACGTGACCGTGGATGCTTCTCGATAAACGTCGCATTGCGTCTGCCTGACGTTCCGTTGGCCGTTTTCCGCCGTAATAGCTGTCTGTGCGATTGGTGTCATAGAGCCTTCGCAAGTTGGCTGTCGTCTCGTCGGAGAACAATCCGAGTGCAGCCGCCCGATCGTAGCAGTGTGTATGATCGTGGAAATCTTCGAGATCGTCACCGCCTTCTGTCAACGTGAAAGCTTCGAGTGACCGTTCGATCGCACCGAAACACAGTTCGATCGTGGCGGTATAGAAGCCCGCACCGGCGAGTTCCTCGATAGCAGCGAGCAGGCGGCAGGCTTTCGTCAGCTGTGTTTTCCAGTCGGCCGCTGTGTCGATTTCCGACTCTCGTGTCGGGATACCGTATCCCTCTTCGTTGAACGCATCGGTGGCTGCATGGAGTGCATCGATAATCGTCTGTGGATCGGACCCCTTACTCATCGAGATCACCGCCGAGAATCATACTCTGTACGGTGTCGAACTTATCCGTAGAATGAACGACAATGCCGTTTTTGAGGATCTCTCGGAGTTCCTCGATGTAGTTCGGGACCGCTGGCAGCGCCTCGACGTCGATATCGAAAGCATACCGATCCCCATCGAACTCGGTGTCTTCCAGTTCCTGTCGAAGACGATTTGCGGTTCGTTGATTCGACAGTCGATCCTCTCCCACGAGAACCCACAGATCGATGTCGCTTCGGCGGTCTGCCGTTCCGAGTGCGACGCTGCCGTACAGTACGATCCCAATTACGTCGTCGAGGTCTGCGACGAGGTCCTCGACGGCCGTTCGAACCGGCGTCTGGAACTCCGATTGTGGAATCCCGAGAAACGGGTCATCCGGACGGAAGAGTCGATCCCGATCGATACGAACAGTTCGTCTGTTCCCATCACGACGTTCGGTAACGAGACCGTTGGCGGCCAGAACGTCGATTGCCTTCGAGACGGTCGGCTGCGTGTAGTCTACTGTATCGGTTAACTCCGAAATCGAAAACGCCTCGGTGGGATAGCGACACAAAAACAACAGAATGTCGTGAACGGCCTGACCACGAAACAGATTCGCATCCTGGAGTGGAATATCGAGCGTTACTTTCAGCCCGTTCGCCGACTTGGTATTCGAGTTACTTTGCATCACAAACTGTTTCTTTTTCTGTCTATTTATATTTTATATAGAATGGACTGAGATGATGATTATCGATCGAGTTGGTACAATACAGAGGCATGTGACGGGACTCGGGATCGACCCTCGCCTGCGCGAGGACAATTGGCCTCGACCAGCTCTCGATTCGATCGAAGGACACGAGGCTCTCATAGTGATTGTTGGGAGTCATTCCGGTATCGACCGCCCGACAGTGGGCGGTCGAACCGGTAACCAGTCGCAGTAATCACTATCAAACGAGTCCCACAGAATCTCGGCCTGCCGATCGAGAAAAGCGACCTCCCGGACGCCAGAACCGGACGGGACTTCCGGTAGTCGATCCGGGGGTTCTGTTTTGTCGTATTCCACAGATCGATGACCGTCAGACCGTCGCATCGAGTAGCATACGTATATATTAGGTGACGTTGTGCGTATTACGGCCGTCGAGTCAGCCACATAGTATTTAAGTAATGGAGGTGTGCGGTCGGGTATACGCAGAATACTCGGCCAATGGACGGCGGTAAGGTGTCGTTACGACACCCATACTCCGGCGCAGCAGGCGTCGGACGTGGGTCCCGCCTCAGCCGGGCTGCGTGAAGAAAACACAAAACCATGCAACTCAAAAACATACTCACAACGGATGGAGACGAACGCGCGGTTTCGCCGGTGATCGGCGTCATTCTGATGGTCGCCATCACGGTCATTCTGGCGGCCGTCATC
>JARWGK010000086.1:0-8008 GCA_040409725.1 Natronomonas sp. | reverse complement strand
TCGCCGCTGCCGCCTGTGTCTTTACTTGCCATACTCTACCCCTCCGCACCGTCGATGTCGTTGACGTGATCCGTTCATACTGTAACACTGGTTCCGATTCGCGTGGTGTGTCCCAACACACCGGGTGTTCGCTCAGTTCACCGCGTCGTCGTTGTCGCTTTGCGTGTCTGTGTGTCTCATTCCCTTTCCGCGTCTGTTCGACTATCGGCTCATTCAGTATTTATAACTTCGTTTTGTGTAAGAACCCATACATTTATTGTTTCGGCTGTCACGGGACGGTCGGGTGACGGAAAAACCGAGCGAGGGCAGGTGTCTCCGCTACCAGAGAAACAGCGACCCGAACCGCGAGGGCGTCACGAGAAACGACGCGAGGACGGTCAAAAGCGACAGCAGAAACGACAGCGCGACGAACGGCAACAGCAACCCGCCGATTTCGGGGACGAGAACCACGACAGTCATCAGTACGACCACGAGCATCAGCAACCCCAGACCGACCTGCAGCCCTCTCTGTCGTGGACTGAACTGACAGCGTGGACACTGCGTCTCGTGGTTCGACTCCAGTCGGTGGCCACACCGCTTGCACTCCGGATTCTCGTCGCCGAATGACAGCACACGCCCGGTACGTATCGGCCCGTGTTAAATCACGGCATACTCTCCGGGAGGCGAGACTGTGCCGAAACGGTCGATCGAGTACTCAAAATCAGTCGGCGAAAGAACGCACAGGGTGGCGGCCGGCGAGAGGGTCGTCGTTCAGGCTTCGTCGGTGCGAACCACGGTGTCGTCGTTTTCGACCGGTCGAATCCCTCCACGGCGTCGGGTCAGCAGCTGCAGTACCGTCTCGATTCGGCCGAGGTCACCCGAAAACGCCGGCGTTCCGGGCATGTAGTTCACGAGTTCGGCGTCGGTTGGGTCAGATTCCTCTGGTTGGTCTGTTCTCACACGTATATTTACGCCCCGGGGTTGCTTAACTATTTTGAAAGAATGTTTTGGGATTATAAATGATAGTTTCCCTATTTTGGAGTGAAACGGGGCGGCCCGGCGCCAGGGTGGAAGTCGAGGCGAGTGAATCGAGGTGACACGTCAGGAGTGATACGGTCCGATCGTGGCCGACCGACGGGAGGGCTTTTTGTTCTCTCGGCGGTATCCCCACCAATGGTCGATTTTCCGTGGGACAGCGCCGACACAGAGACGGGGACAACTGCCGGGGAGGATGCAATCGTCGTCTGTGCCTTTCAGGATGGGACCCTCCGCGTGTACGAAAACCGGATTCAAATCGAGCGCGCTGCTGCATCGACGTTTACCGACAAGGAGATTTCGATGGAGCGAATCGAGTCGGTCACGTACTCGAAACGACTCGTCATCAGCTACCTGCAGATCGAAGAGCGAGGGTTCGAAAACGACACCGGCGGTGTCCTTTCGACGCCGGTCGACGAGAACACCCTCCACTTCGGGCGAGGAAAGCGTTCGTGTGCAAAGCGGGCCGAGGAGGCGATCCAAGACGCGATATCGAGGACCTGACGTGGGCGGCAAATCGGGCGCGGAGACGCCGGTCGGCGGTGGACCGGCGGTTAGTCGCCCCGAAGTCGTTGGAGCGTTTCGAGCGTCCGTGGGTGTACCGCCGACTCCCGGAGACGAAGGACATCGGCCCCGCGGTCGACGGCCACGGCAGCCGTCGAGACATCGGATCGACCCTCCGGTCGCGGGGTGCTCGCGGAATCGAAGACGACGGGGCGTTCGAGGGCACGGAACTCGCCCAGTCGATCGAGTAACGAAGCGCCTGCCTCCGGACGCGAGGCGAAATCGACGCTCGGACCGACGACCAGACGGCCGTGGTCGATCCCGGCCCGCTCTGCGAGAAGTAGTCGCTCACTCAACTCGTACACCGTCCGTTCGACGATGTCGTCGTATTCGACGCTCGCATCGAGATCCGTCGCCGCGGATGCGCTGTGTGTCACGAACACCGACGCGTCGGACGCCCCGGCGACGGCCCGCAGTTCCGGATCGGAAAGTCCCGAGGGGTCGTTGAACGCACCTGCTCCCGCATCGAGGGCAGCACGGGCCGCTTCCGGAGTGTGCGTCGTGACCGCGATTCGTTCCGGGAGGCCGGAGAGGGCTTCGACCGCCTCGAGGAGCCGATCGGCTTCGTCGTCGGGTGCCGTCGATTCCCCATCGGGGGCTGTGCCGACGAGATCGACGACGTCGACCCCAGCATCGATCATCCGTTCGGCCCGTCGGCGGACGGCCGATGGCGTCGCCTTCCCGGACCGACCCCGGACGTCGAGGACGCCGACGACCGTCAGGTCTGCCGTGGCATCCGGGGACTGTAACACCGCTTTTAGCTGGTCGGCGACGTGAGACAACCCCTGCTCTCCGGACGGGAGGCGGCCCAGCACCGTTCGAAGCTGTGTCTCCGTCCCGGCGATCACGGCCGGACGCTGGGCCGGCCGGCCGGTTCTGTCGGCCTCGACGTACGTGGCGTCGGTCGAGCGGACGACACGCCGGAGGCGTTCTGCCTGCGGTCGACGAAGGACGCACTTGACCGAGTGATACCGGAGGTCGTCGGCGTGTCGCTCGAGTACCTCCGGGCCGAACTCGACTCCGGAGAGTGGATTTCCCCGCGTCGACTCCTTCGGTATCACCGGATACGTCCACCGATCCCGCGCCTCGGCGACCACCGAAAGGGACCCGGTGACGACGACGAGGTCGTCGTCGCCGGCGTCGGTTATCGCCCGCTCGGTCGCCTCGAGAACCGAGTCCGTCGTCACGGCCGTCGTTCCGCCGACGAGCGATTCGAGCGCCGTCGGATCGACCGCACGTTCGGTGTTCGGTCGGCACAGATACGCCGCATCTATCGACGGCAGTGCCTCGATCATCCCCCGGTGGTCCTTATCCGTCATCGCACCGAAAACGAGACGGAGGTCGGCGGTCGCCCCCGAGTACCGGTCGAGGACCGACGAGAGGGCGGCACACGCACCGGGATTGTGAGCGCCGTCGAGGACGACGAGCGGATCTCTGGAGACGATTTCGAACCGCCCGGGTAGCTGTACGCGTCGGAGGCCGGTTCCGATCGAGTCCGGATCCGTGACCCCGAGTTGGCCGGCGAGCGTCGCCGCGACGCCGGCGTTGATCGCCTGATGCCGACCGAGAAGCGGACTCCGCGTCTCGACCGAAAGGCCCGGACCCGTTATCGAAACCGCGGTTTCGGTGCTGTCGGTCGGGGTCTCGGTCACGGTCACGTCCGAGTCCGCCGTTCCGACGGTGATCGCGTCGGCTTCGTCGCGGATCGCAGCGCGGGCCTCGCCGTCGGCACCAGTCACGAGCGGTCGATCGTCCGGAGCGACCTGTGCCTTGTCGCGGGCGATTTCGGCGACCGTGTCGCCGAGTAGATCGGTGTGTTCGAGGCTGACGCTCGTGACGGCGGCGGCGACGGGATCGACCGCACTCGTCGCATCGTACCGTCCGCCGATTCCGACCTCCAGCACCGCGACGTCGACGTCCTGTCTGCGAAACTGCTCTAATGCGACGACGGTGAGTACCTCGAAGTGTGTCGGTTCGTCGTCGACGGCCGTTCTCGCGGCCACCGCCGGAGCGACGTCGTCGACGATGGCCGCCAGTTGACCGCTGGAGATCACCCGTCCGTCGACCCGAATCCGTTCCCGGACGTCGTTCAGCGCAGGGGAGGTGTACAGCCCGACGGACAGTCCGGCGGTCTCGAGGATCGACGAGAGCATCGCCGCCGTACTCCCCTTGCCGTTGGAGCCCGCGATCTGTACGGCGTCGAACGCCGTCTGTGGATCGCCGAGGGCGGACAGCATCGCCTCCGTCGTCTCCGTGCCGAGTTTCGGCCGGCGACGCTGCAGCGATCCGAGATACTCGACGGCCTCGTGATACTCCATGAATCACCGCCGGTTCTGCCGATAATCAAACTATCGCCGGCGACGGAAGAAACAAGACACGACAGCAGGTGTACACGAATCGGTGAAGGCGGCGGCCTCGACCACCGGCGTTTATTTTTACTGCCCCCAAGGTTCCGACGATGACGAAGGCCACAGAAAGCCTCGCAGCCGCCCAGCCCTACAGAACGTCCTTCGAGGCGGCTGTCAGCGCCGTTTCGGGACGAGAGATCGAACTCGAGGAAACGCACTTCTACCCGGAGGGCGGCGGACAGCCGGCCGACCGGGGAACGATCGACGGCCACGATGTCGTCGACGTACAGACGGAGGGCGGTCAGGTCCTCCACACCCTCGAAACCGATCCGGGGTTCGAATCCGGCGACGTCGTCGCGGGAGAGGTCGACGAAACGTTTCGGACGTACTGTATGCGAGCCCACACTGCCAGTCATATCGTCTACGGCGCCGGGCGACAGCTCTTCGACGACCGTGGATACGGCGGGTTCGACATCGGCGAGGAGAGAATCCGCATCGATTTCAAGATACCAGACAGCATACAGGATGTGAACCGGCTGACCCTCCAGCGGCTGGCAAACGAGGCCGTCTGGGAGAGCCGCGACGTCTCCTGGCGGGAGATGGACGTCGAAGCCGCCCGCGAGGACGACGACATCGTGTTCAACGTCGATGGCACGATCGGTGACACCGTCCGAATCGTCGAAATCGAGGGGTGGGACGTCTCTGCCTGTGGCGGGACACACGTCGAGAACACGGCCGAAATCGGCCCGATCAGGGTCGAAGAGACGTCGAATCCTGGTGCGAACCTGCTCCGCGTCGAGTATAGCGTCGGCCCGACTGCGATCGGCCGACAGATCGAGGAAACCCGGGCCGCGACCCGCGCCGCAGACACGCTGAGCACGAACGTTTTCGACCTTCCGTCCCGCGCCGCAGAGGTTATCGAGGAAAACGAGGACCTGACGGACGAACTGGAGACGCTCCGTGGCCGACTGCTGGAGTCCGAACTGGAGTCGCTCCGCTCGGAGGCCACAGACCGGAACGGTCGGACGTGGATCGTCGGAAAGATCGAGGCAGCGGGGGCCAACGCCGCCGCCGAGCGGATCGACACGCTGCTCAAAGACAGCGACGTGGCCGTTCTCGTCGGTGAGGACGGCAGTACGTTCGTCGTCGTCGGAACGACCGGCGACACCGACGCAAACGAGGTGATCGACGACGTGACCGCGGAGTTCGGCGGTGGCGGCGGCGGTCGTCCGACGCTCGCACAGGGGGGCGGCATCTCGGCACCGCCGGAGGCAGTCGTCGAATATCTGCGCGACGGATAGGCAAACACACGCCGAACCTCGGCCCGTGGAAACGACGCGTGGAAACACATCGTATCCGTCACCTATCAGTTAGGCGAACATTCTTAGGTCGGTGAGGGAAAGTCCAATCATAATGTCATCGGAATCAGAGATAGACGAGCCGATCCCGACGGATTACGATATCGCACAGTCGACGAATATGGAGCCGATCTGGGAACTCGTCGAACCGTGGGGGCTCGGTCTCGACGACCTCCAGTACTTCGGAGAGTACACGGCGAAGGTCAAACACCACGCTTTGGAGCGACTCCGTGAGCAGGCCGAAAGCCGCGAACAGAATCTCGTCCTCGTGACGGGGATGACACCGACGCCGAAGGGGGAAGGAAAGACCGTAACGACCGTCGGTCTCGGTCAGACGCTGAATCACCTCGGCGAGGAGGCGATGATCGCCATCAGAGAGCCGTCGCTCGGACCGGTCTTCGGCGTCAAAGGCGGCGCGGCCGGCGGTGGGCGGTCACAGGTGCTGCCGATGGAGGAGATCAATCTCCACTTCACGGGCGACCTTCACGCCCTCACCTCGGCGCACAACCTCATCGCGGCGATGCTCGACGCCCGTCTCTCGCAGGGCAACGACCTCGACATCGACATCAACGACGTGGCGTGGAAACGCGCACTCGACATGAACGACCGGGCGCTTCGGGAGACCGTCGTCGGCCTCGGGGGCAAAAGCGGTGGGACGCCGCGTGAAGACGGCTTCCAGTTGACCGCTGCCTCGGAGCTGATGGCCGTGCTCTGTCTGGCCGACGATCTGGGCGATCTGAAACAGCGGATCGGTCGGATCATCGTCGCCTACGACGACGACGGCGAGCCGATCACCGTCGACGACATCGAGGCGACGGGCCCGGCGACGATGCTGCTGCGGGATGCGATCAAGCCCAACGTCGTCCAGACGATCGAGGGGACCCCAGCCTTCGTTCACGGCGGACCGTTCGCGAACATCGCCCACGGAACGAACTCACTCATCGCCGACAAGGCTGCTTTCGGGATGGGCGATTACCTCGTCACCGAGGCCGGGTTCGGATCGGATCTCGGCGCGGAGAAGTTCATGAACGTCGTCTGCCGGAAGGGCGATATGGTTCCAAACGCCGTCGTGATGGTCGCCTCGGTCCGGGCGCTGAAATACCACGGACTCGACCAGTGGCCGGTCGATTTCGACGCGGTCGACGACGCCGGAATCGACGCGATCGAGGCCGGCTTCGAGAACCTCGACAAACACGTCTCGAACCTCCAGCAGTTCGGCGTCCCGGTCGTCGTCGCACTCAACCGGTTCCCGGACGACACCGACGCCGAGGTGGCGGCCGTACTGGAACACTGCCGCGAGGATCTGGGCGTCAGAGCCGCCGAATCCGAGGTGTTCGAGAAGGGCAGCGAAGGCGGTGTCGAACTCGGTGAACACGTCCTGAACGCGGTCGAGGAAAGTGACGAGGAGGAGTTCAGCTATCTCTACGACGCCGAGGCACCGATCAAGGAGAAAATCGAGACGGTCGCGACGGAAATCTACGGCGCAGACGGCGTCAAGTTCACCGGCAGCGCACTCTCGGACATCGATCGGATGGAGGACCTCGGGTTCGGCGACGATCCGGTCGTCATGTCGAAAACATTCCACTCGCTGAGCGACGACGCCTCGAAGAAGGGAGCGCCGACGGACTGGGAACTGGAGATCACCGAGGTATACCCCTCCGCAGGTGCCGGGTTCGTCGTTGCCCTCACCGCCGACGCCCTGACGATGCCCGGACTTCCGGCCCGTCCTGCTGCTGCCGATATGGACATCGACGAGGACGGCAACATCTCCGGGCTGTTCTGACAGGTCGGCTACACCGGCAGGTTCGTCGAAAATCGGTCGCTCTGCCCGTCTCTGTCACTCCGTCGTGGCGATAGCTTCGACCTCGATCGCCGCCCCTTTCGGGACCGATCCAACCTCGACGGCACTCCGTGCCGGTGGCTCCGTCTCGAAGTACTCGCTGTAGGCCTCGTTGAACGCCTCGAAGTCGTCGATGTCGTCCAGGAACACGGTCATCTTCAACACTGCGTCGAGTGACAGCCCTTCGCTTTCGAGTATCGCCGCGACGTTGTCGAGACACTGCCTCGTCTGTTCGTCGACAGGTTCGTTATCGAGTAACTCGCCGTCTGCAGTGAGCGGAAGCTGTCCGGCGGTGAAAAGCAGGTCGCCGTTCGTCGTCGCCTGACTGTACGCCCCGACCGCCGCAGGTGCATCGTCCGTACTGATCGTACGCTTCATGTCCGAGGAGACAGGCGTCGGTGACTTAAATACCGACGGCACCGTTTCAGTTCCACATGATGTCTGTTTGTTTTCATTTTTCATCCGGCGTGGAATCGGTCGGAAGCACGGCCCAATCAACTCGTTGCGATCTCAGAACAGAAGTTTCGAACGATCGTCTTGCCGGCGTCGGTGAGGATGCTTTCGGGGTGGAACTGGACGCCGAAGTGTGGTCTGTCGACGTGTCGAACACCCATCACGATGCCCCGGTCGTCGGCGGTGTGTGCCGTCTCCCGAAGCGGGTCGGAGAGCCCACCTCGATCGACCGCGAGTGAGTGATACCGGCCGACGTCGAAGGGGTTCGGCACGTCGGTGTAGAGTCCCTGACCGTCGTGGGTGATCTCCGAGGGCTTGCCGTGAACCACCTCCGGGGCGTGACCGACGTCCGCGCCGTGTGCCGCACAAAGTGCCTGGTGGCCGAGACAGACACCGAGGGCCGGGTACGTCGTTTCGGCGAAGATGTCCAT
>JARWGK010000085.1:0-8218 GCA_040409725.1 Natronomonas sp. | reverse complement strand
GCACCGAACTTCGCCTGTGCGTAGGGGCAGTGATTGCAGGTGAACACGAGCAGTACGGCCTCGTACTCGGCGAAGGAATCGAGGCTGTACGTTTCGCCGTCGACACCGGGAAGTTCGAAGTCGGGGACCGAGTCACCGCGGGTGATCGCCTCGGAATCGGATTTCTGCAGTGCCATATCCGATATACGGCAACGGCTCATAAGAAACCGACGCGTCGTCGAGAAACGGGGCCGTCACTCGAAGGCGGTGAGATACACCGCCGCGAGTGCGAGGCCGATCCCGACGGTCTTTCTCGTCGTCAGTGGCTCGTCGAGAAACGCGATACCGAGGGCCGAACTCACGGCAATAAACAGTCCGAAGATCGGGACGACGACGCTGACCGGACCGACGGCGAGGGCGCGGTAGTACGCGATGATGCCGATTGTAAGAAACACGCCGGCTGCGTACATATACGGCGCGTGTTCGTGGGTGAATGCACTTCCGAGTGGTTTGTCGCTCACGGCGATGACGACGAGAAGCGTTCCAACCAGCATTCCGTTCGTGACGACGGCGACCGTGTCGGCCGGGAGTTCCTGTGTCGCAAGCCGGAACAGTGGGGCAACGACCGAATACGAGACGAGTGCGAGGATCGCATACAGGATGTACTGCATACGATCGAATCGAAGGAAACGGAAAAAGGGATGTCGGAGTCACGGCGTCGGCGGGTGACTCCGGGCGTCGGTCAGCGGGAAAACGCGGCGTCCCGGTCCGGAGGCGTTTCAGTCGGCGCTCAGGACGTTCAGTCGGCGCTCAGGACGTTCAGTCGGCGCTCAGGACGATCCGTTCGCGCGCGTCGGCTTCCGTAGCGGAGATTCCACCGCGGCGGTTCACCGCACGTTCGAGACGGGTCGTGTCGACCCCGGCCTGTTTTGCGGCCGTCTCGACGTCGAGTGTGCCCGCCTGGTACAGCGTCATCGCCGTCTGAAGCGCGTGTTGCTTCATACTCGACCATGAGGGAAGGGGGATAATAAGTATATCGAGAGATAATATAACAAGGACATTCCTTATACTTACCTTGTAATGAAAGACCATTATAATAAGAGACCCAAGGGTGGGTCGTCGCGGCGGGGATCGGTGGGTGGTCTCGGGTCCTCGCAACGTTTTAGTCTGCGCTACTGTTGGCGATTGTATGGACGCGCGCGACGAACTCCTCGAGTTGTTGTCCGAGAACGCCCGGTACTCGACGTCGGATCTCGCACGGATGGCGGATATGGATCCCGACGCCGTCGAGGAGACGATCGCCGAACTCGAATCCGAGGGCGTGATTCAGGGGTACACCGCCGTGATCGACTGGGGTGCGGCCGGCGACGAACGGGTTCGCGCACACGTCGAACTCAACGTCACCCTCGATCGGGAAACCAGCTACCGCGAGATCGCAAAGCGACTCGCGCGCTTTCCGGAGGTCAAGGGACTGTATCTCGTTTCCGGGAACTACGATTTCGCCCTCGAGGTCGAAGGCGAGTCGATGCGTCAGGTGTCGATGTTCGTCTCCGATAAGGTGGCTCCGGTTCCGGAGATCACCCAGACGGTCACCCACTACGTGATGGAGACCTACAAACAGGACGGACACCGCTTCGACGACGTCGACGACGACGATCGGCTCTCGGTGACCCCATGAGTCTGCAGCCGTCAGAGCGGGTCGATTCGGTCCCGCCGTCCGGAATCCGACGGTTCTTCGAGTTGGCCGAGGAGATGGACGACGTCATCTCCCTCGGCGTCGGCGAACCGGATTTCTCCGCTCCCTGGAGCGCCCGAGAGGCCGCGATCACCTCCCTGGAGCGCGGACAGACCTCCTACACCGCAAACCGCGGGATGAGGGAGCTACGAGACCGTATCGCCGCGGACGCCCGACGGTGGGATCTGGAGTACGATCCCGACGACGAAATTCTCGTCACCGCCGGCGCGAGCGAGGCGATCGACGCCGCCTTCCGTGCCTTCGTCGATCCGGGCGATGTCGTCGCCGTTGCCCAGCCGTGTTACGTCTCGTACGAACCCGGAGTCACCTTCGCCGGTGGCGAGGTCCTCGACGTTCCGACCCGGGTCGAAGACGAGTTCAAGTTGACGCCGGAGGTCCTCAGGGAGGCGGGCGCAGAGGACGCCGACGTGCTCGTCTACTGCTATCCGAACAACCCGACCGGGGCGACGATGAACCGATCGGAACTTTCGGCGGTTGCGTCCTTCTGTCGCGAACACGACATCGACGTCCTCGCCGACGAGATCTACGCCGATCTCACCTACGAGGGCGATCACGTCTCGATCGCCTCCCTCGAGGGGATGCGGGATCGGACGATCGTGTTCAACGGCTTCTCGAAGTCCTACGCGATGACCGGCCTCAGGCTAGGGTACGCGTTGGGGCCGCCGGAGGCGATCACGGCGATGAACCGGATCCACCAGTACACGATGCTGTCGGCGCCGACGACGGCCCAGTACGCCGCCATCGAGGCGCTCGATAACTGTCGGGATTCGCTGATCGAGATGCACAGACAGTACGATCGCCGCCGAAAGTTCGTTCTCTCGCGGTTCGAGGATATGGGCATCGACTGCTTCGAGGCGACCGGGGCGTTCTACGTCTTCCCCGAGTGCCCGACGGGTGATGCAGAGGCCTTCGCGGAGAACCTTCTCGAAGCCGAGCGGGTCGCGATGGTGCCCGGAACCGCGTTCGGAACCGGCGGCAGCGGACACCTCCGGGCGTCGTATGCGACCGGCCTCGACGAACTGAAGGAAGCGATGAACCGTCTCGAACGCTTCCTCGAGTGAACCTCACCGAGACAACTGTGACGGTACGGTCGTCCGCCGGCCGGGAAAACGAACGCTGAATCCGCCGCAACCCTTTACACGAGAGGGTACCTCAATCGGTCAATGGCTATCGACGACTCCGACGCCGGCGGGCAGGAGGATCCGACCACCTCGTCGGGAACCGAGTCGGCGGACGCAGGCGATGCGGCAGTCTCGGGCGTCGACGATGCGACTCCCCCCGACGGCGACCCGACCGACGAAACGGCAGACGACCGCGTCGCCGTCGGCGAGTATACCTGGGAGGATTTCAGCCGTGAGTACGGCGATGACTCGGAAGACCCGGACTCGTTGGACAAATCGTCGTTTCTCGGCTTCGATCCCGAGGAAACCGAACGGACGATCGGCGAGGTCGGCACCAACGGTGACACGATCGGAGACGTCGTCGAAGAGCGAACCGTCCGCGTCGACCCCGACGTCGACGAGGATGCGTTTTTCACCGACGAGGCGGGCGATCCGACGCTCGTCAATCGGTACGATCTGGAGAAATCAGTCCCCGAACGGAAGAAGGGCCACTTCAGGGAAGTCGACCGCTACTGGGTCAACAAGCCCTACTCATACGTCGTCATCTTTCACTCCGAGAAGGAAAACGAAAAGAAGTACTACGCGATCGAACCCCACCTCACGCCGATCGAATCCGACCTCCGGGAGTTCCTCTCGAAGAAGCTCAAGACGGCGATCAAATACGCGAGTGACAACGTCACAGTCGAGGGCGGCGACGAGACCCGTGCTGCGGTGATCGAACGGGAGACACACCGGCTGCTCGATCGCTACGACCTCTACGACGACGAGGAGTCGGGCGGCTTCCTCGACAGTATCAGGGGGCTGTTCGGCTCCGAGGAGAAAGAACAGAACGGTAGACTGAGTGGCATCGAAGCGCGACCGGAACCGGCGATCATCGAGGAGGACAGCGACCAGCTCAACGAGTACCAGATCCAGAAGCTGCTGTACCTGTTGAAACGTGACTTCATCGGCTACGAGCGGATCGATCCGATCAAACACGACATCAACATCGAGGACATCTCCTGTGACGGATACAACTCGCCCGTGTTCGTCTACCACTCGGAGTTCGAACAGATCATCTCGAACATCCACCACGGGGAGACGGAACTCGACGATTTCGTCGTCAAACTGGCCCAGCGATCCGGAAAGGGAATCTCGAAGCGACAGCCACAGGTCGACGCCACGCTGCCGGACGGCTCCCGTGCACAGCTCACGCTCGGTCGAGAGGTCTCCGACCACGGGACGAACTACACCATCCGACAGTTCAAGGACGTGCCGTTTACCCCGGTCGATCTGATCAACTGGCACACCTTCTCGCTCGACGAGATGGCGTTTCTGTGGCTCTGTATCGAAAACCAGAAGTCGCTGATCTTCGCCGGTGGAACGGCGTCCGGGAAGACGACGTCGCTGAATGCGGTGTCGCTTTTCATCCCGTCGAAATCCAAGATCGTCTCCATCGAGGACACCCGGGAGGTCGAGTTGCCACAGCGCAACTGGATCGCCTCGGTGACCCGGCCGTCGTTCAGCGACGACGACAAGGGTGACGTCGACGAGTTCGACCTACTCGAGGCCGCACTCAGACAGCGCCCCGAGTACATCGTGATGGGTGAGATCCGTGGTGAGGAGGGACGGACGGCGTTTCAGGTCATGTCGACCGGCCACACCACGCTCACGACGTTCCACGCCGACTCGGTGGGTGAGGTGATCAAGCGATTTACCACCGAACCGATCAACGTCTCGAAGACGATGTTTACCGCGCTGGATCTCGTTTCGATCCAGACACAGACCCGGGTGCAGGGCAACAAGGTTCGACGGAACAAGACGATCACGGAGATCAACCACTACGACCCCGAAAACGACGAGATCAACGTTCGGGACGTCTACCAGTGGCAGGCCGAAAGCGATCAGTTCCTCAAGATGGGCGACTCGAACACGCTCGAGAAGATCCGATTCGATCGCGGGTGGTCCTACGAGGAGTCCAACAGGGAAATGCAGTACAGACAGATCGTCCTGGCGTATCTCATTCGAGAGGGGCTGAACACGTACACGCAGGTCGCGGCGACCCTGCAGGCCTTCATCAACGACCCCGAGACGATCCTCTCGCTCATCGCGACCGACGAACTGGAGCGATCACTCGAGGACCTCCGGGAGATGGAGTCCGTCGAAATCGACATCGATCCCGAAAAAGAAGAGATGGTGCCACGACCGGATGCGGGCGAGGCGATAAGCGAGGAGGCAGACAGGATCCTCGCGGACAACGCGGAGTTACTCGCGGAGTACACCGAAGGCGAGGTGCCGGAGATCGCAGACGCACTCGACGAGAACTTCGCAATCGAGGACTCGGCGGATCCGGACGGAGACGTGGCGCCGACGCAGGATGAGCAGGGGCTGCTTTCCGAGGAGGACGACGACACAGAGAGCCGATTCGACATCGGTGGTGAGACGAGCGCAGACGGTGGGTTGTTCGACGAGGACGACAGATGAGCCTCGGATCGGCACAGGGCGGCGGGATCGAGCGGCTCGGAATGGGTTTTTATCCGCTGTACAGACGGCTCTTCGACGACGAGGGTGATTTCATCGCAAACGTCGAGGAGAAACTCGCGGAGGCGCGCATCCCGACGACGGTGGAGATGTACGTTTCACTGGCCCTGGCGATCGGCGTGCTCTCGGGGCTGTTTCTGTGGGGTCTCGGTACGTTGCTCGGCTGGGGGCTCGTCACGTTCGTCATCACCGAACCGCCGACGTTCCTCGGGTTGCCGCTTCCGGAGCCGTACCTGACGATCGTCAACGAACTCAAACTCCCCTTCATCATCGTGTTCCTCGGAATCGTCTTCGGGACGATCGGATTCGGCGTCGGCTTCGGATCGATGATCGGCAGACCGTACTTCATCGCCGGCGAACGGAAACGGGAGATCAACCGCCTGCTTTCGGATTCGGTGTCGTTTATGTACGCCCTCTCTGTCGGCGGGTTGAACCAACTCGAGATCTTACAGGCGATGGCGAAGGCCGACGACACCTACGGAGAGGTCTCAAAGGAGTTCGAATCGATCGTCCTGGAGACGGAGTACTTCGATATCGACTACCGAACGGCGATCCGGAATCAGGCGATGCAGACCCCCTCCGACGAGTTGAGCCAGTTCCTCACCGACATGCTGTCGATCATCAACTCCGGCGGAGACATGGAGACCTTCCTCGAAGACCAGAAGGAAAAGCACATGCGGACCTCGAAGCAGGAAGAGGAGGTCACACTCGAAACCCTCGAGCTGTTCGGCGAAATGTACATGACGCTTTCGCTTTTCCCGCTGCTTTTGATCATCATCCTCGTCATCATGTCGATGCTCGGCGACGGCCAGCAGATGCTTTTGTACGGCACCGTCTACGTGTTGATTCCGCTCATCGGGATCGGATTCCTCGTGTTGGTGTCGACCGTCGTGGCAGACGAGATCGGTGACGGGTACCTTCGAACCGAGGACGAAAGCGAAGAGGACTCCAACGGGATGTTCGATCTCGGCATCGTCAACCGGTATACGGGCGAGTACTCCGTGTTCGATCGGATCGAGTCCAGAGAGGGCACCCACATGACGAAGGAGCTGCTCGCTGCGCCACACCTGTTTTTCCGTGATTACCCGCTCGTGACGCTCGTGATCACGGTTCCGGCCTCGGTCGTGTTGGTCGCCTTCTCCGTTCTCGCCGGATTTGCGCCGACGACGGTCGACGGAATGACGTCGTCCCCGGTGCGTGGAACGTTCTTCTGGGTGTTCGTGCCGCTGTACGTCACCTTCCTCCCGCTGATGCTGTTTTACGAGTGGAACGTTCGGTCACGGAACGCGATCACCGACAAGCTCTCGGACAACCTCCGGAAGCTCTCCAGTGCGAACGACACCGGGATGACGCTGCTTGAGTCGATCAAGGTCGTCTCCGATACGTCCTCGGGGAAGCTCGCAGACGAGTTCGAGACGATGCACGCCAAGGTGAACTACGGGACGAGCCTCCAGACGGCACTCGTCGAGTTCAACAACAAATACCACATCCCGCGGCTGGCGCGGACGATGAAGCTCATCTCGAAGGCACAGGAGGCCTCCAGTCAGATCACGCAGGTCTTGACGACGGCCGCACAGGCCTCGGAGAATCAGGACGACATCGCCCGAGAGCGGCGATCTCGGACGCGAATGCAGGTCGTGATCATCATCATGACCTACGTGACGCTGCTTGCGGTGATGGCACTTCTGAAAGTCGAGTTCCTCGATACGATGGCCGAACTCGTCGACTCGACCGGTGGCGCAGACGATGTCGGTGGCGGTGACGGCCCGAGCTTCGGTGCCGCACTCGATGTGGACATGATGACGCTTCTGTTCTTCCATGCGGTGACGCTGCAGGCGATCATCTCCGGGTTCATCGCCGGATACATCCGTGACGTGAGCCTGCTTTCGGGACTGAAATACATCCTGCCGCTCGCGACGATCGCGTTGATCGTCTTCATGCTCATCTGACCATGTCCGACAATCGCGCACAGACGACGCTCGATTTCGCCATCGCGATGGGGGTGTTTCTCGTCAGCGTGATCTTCGTGTTCGCGTTTGCCCCGACGCTGACGGCCCCGTTCGTCGACGGCACACAGGACCACAGCGCCGCCGCAGATCGAGTCGTGAGCGACCTCTCCGAGGGCGAACTCGGAGATCCGGCCGAACCGTACGTCCTCGACACCGATCAGACCGATTTCTTCGACAACGATCCGGCCGAACTCCGCGAGGCAGTCGGCGTCAGGGATCGAATCGACGTCGCGGTGCGGATCGAACGTCGTGACTCCGGAACCGCGGCGGTGGTACACTTCGACAGCGGGACACTCAACACGGACGAAAACGGAACGCCGTATCGGGTACAGACTGGCGATCCGGCCGGGGCGGGTGGCTCCGTGACGGCCGCCCGTCGGATCGTCACATTCGATACCGAGGACTGTGAGTTCACCGGATCGAACGAAGCCTGCGACGTGGTCCTGTTCGTGGAGGTGTGGTGAGATGCGTGACGGAACCCGCGGTCAGGCCTATACGCTCGAAGCGGTCGTCGCCGCGGTGTTGCTCATCGCAAGCCTCATTTTCGCACTGCAGGTGACGGCTGTGACACCGCTTTCTGCAAGCACGTCGAGTCAGCACATCGAAAATCAACAGCGCGGGAGTGCTGCGGGATTACTCGCTGCCGCCGACAAAACGGTTGTCGATGAATCGACCGGAGAGACTGCGTTAAAAACAGCCGTTCTGGCGGTCGACGCCGATGGAGAGTACGACGATCCGAACAACCTACCGAACAACGAGTTCGGCGAGATGATCGGACGGTCGCTGGAAACCGGTGGGTTGGTCGTCAACGTCGACGTCCGACACCGCGACGG
>JARWGK010000084.1:0-8360 GCA_040409725.1 Natronomonas sp. | reverse complement strand
GGGCCGTACAACAGGACACCTTTCGCGGGCTGGAGCGAGACCTGTTCGAAGGCGTCGGGGTGTTCGAGTGGCCACTGGATGGTTTCTTGGAGCTGCTGGGTGGTGTCTTCGAGGCCGCCGACGTCGTCCCAGGTGGCATCAGGAACCTCGACGAACACCTCCCGCAGCGCCGAGGGGGTGACACTTCGCAGGGCCGATTCGAAGTCCGCTTCGGTGACCGAAAGCGAGGTAAGCGCCGTTTCATCCGGCTCCGGATCCGTCGGAGTCACGTCGTTTCGGCGGAGGGTACAGAGCGCAGCCTCGCGGGTGAGCGTCTCGATATCGGCGCCGACGAAGCCGTGGGTGCGTTCGGCAAGGCCGGCGAGGTCGACATCGTCGGCGAGCGGCATCCAGCGGGTGTGAATCTTGAGGATCTCCTCGCGGCCATCCCGGTCTGGAACGCCGATTTCGATCTCCCGATCGAAGCGGCCGGAACGACGGAGCGCGGGATCGAGTGCCTCGACGTCGGTTGCGGTTCCGACGACGACCAGACGGGTGTCGCTGCCGAACTCCTCGAGCAGCGATACGATGGCACCGACACCGTCCGACCGTCCCGCCTCGCCGTCGGCGGCGATCGAATCCAGTTCGTCGAGAAACACCACCGCCGGCGTGTTTGCCGCGGCGGCCTCGAAGCGGTCTCGAAGCTGTGGCTCCGTTTCACTCGGGTGTCCCGCGGCGAGTGAGGCCCCGGTGACCCGCTCGACGTGAATGTCCGTCTCGTTTGCGAGTGCCTCGATCAGGAGCGTCTTTCCCGTCCCGGGCGGGCCGTACAGCAACACGCCGTTCGGTGTGTCGATCCCGAGTCGGCCGAACAGCTCCGGGTTCGACAGCGGCAGTTCGACGGTTTCACGAACGCTCGAACGCTCCCGCGTCAGCCCGCCCACGTCGGCGAAGCTGACGCTTGTCGGTCCGGCCGACAGATCGTCCGTGTGCAGGTCGTCGGCGGGTTCCGGTGCCACGGAGATGCGCGTCCAGTCTCGAATCACGACGGCTTCACCGGGGGTCGCATCCGTGATCCGGATCGGAACCGTCTGTTCGATCGTTCCACCTCCGTTTCGCATCCGGAGATCGATCGGGAGCACCTGTCCGACGACGACGGCTTGGCTGATCAACTCGTCCCGCAACGACAGGTCGATGTGTTCCTCGGTGCTGAAGCCGGCCGGAAGCCCGACGGTCACGCTATCCGCCGAGGAGACGTCGGCTGGTTCGACGGTCACCGCATCGCCGACCGAGACGTCCGCCGTCGCCCGGAGCCGTTCGTCGGCGCGGATGGTTCTCCGTTCGACGTCGTCGTCGGGGATGATCTGTGTCACCGCCCGACTGTCCTCCGGACCGGTGACGACGAGGAAATCACCGCTATCGAGACCGAGGTCGGTGAGCGTCTCTCGGTCGACGACGGCGAGTCCACGGCCGGGGTCGTGATCAGAAACCGGTTCGACTGTGAGTTCCATACACGTTTCCTGTGAGTGTGGCCGGGTACTTATTCTTCGAGGGGCGGCGCAGTCCCCGACATCGTGCCTCGATGTGGCTCAAAAAAACCTCTTTTCGGAGTCTCAGAGTGAATTTGTTACTCAATAGCCGTCTGGAAAAAGTATTTGTAATATGCATCATTATCAATGAACGGTGTTGTAATGAATAATGTTACCGACTCTCAGTCGACGGCCGAACAGCGGGCTCAACTAGCCGAGCGTCTGGGTGTCGAAGAGGCGGCCGTCGGCGAGGAAGTAACACTCTCGAAACTACGGGATGCGGTAGAGGGAGAGATCAGCGACGAGTTCGCTTCGATGGGCGAGTTGATTCGCCACGATCTCGAAGGGACACTCGACGCAGAACTGATCGACGAGGTACTGTCCGACCTCGAAACGCAGATCGATCGGCTCGAAGGCGTTCGCGAAGCCGGCATTCCGGACGGGACCCAGGGTCCGGAACCGATGTACGAAGAGCTGGTCGAACCGGGGTGGCGGCTGTACGACCACCTGCTCGACGTCGGGTTCTTCGAGAGCATCGATCGCAACGCACCGCGGTTTTCGGCCGAGCACATCCGCAACACGGGTCACGGGCTCATCGAGGCAGATCCGCTGACGGCGGAACTCGAGTCCGTCGGCTTCTCCGAACAGGAGCAACTCGGATTGATGGCAAGTGTCGTCAACAGCGACAAGGAACTCGCGCGGTGGGTGCCGACGAACGAAATTCCCTACGAGGTGGAGTTCGACGTGGATTCTGTTCCACCGCTGCATCAGCGCGCCGCCGGCGGGGTGTTGCTGTGGATACAGACACTCGATATCCACCTCTGGCAGAAGGAGATTCTCATCACCGAGGAGATCCTCGACGACGCCTACTGGGACAGCAAAGGAATGCTCGGTGGGCTGTATCTGCTGGCACTCGCTGCACGGGAGATCGCCGCGGAGGAATCGTCGCTCACGGACGGACAGCTCATGGCGGCACTGACCGGCGGTGCCGCGATGATGATCGTCAAACAACAGGACGTCTGCCACGACGTCTTCTACATCACGGAAGACATGCGAGCAGAACCACAGGCACGGTAAACGGAGGTATACAACAATGTCAATAGAGGAAGACAGAGCGGTTCAGGCTGCACAGGATACGGTCGTACGAGAGACAGACAACGGCTATCGGGTGCTCGGAACGCCCGACGAGTCGGTCACGCATCAACACGACATCGATCGGATTCCCCGATTCGACATCACCCAGGAGATGATCAGCGAATCCGGCGAGAACCCGGAGGCGTGGCTGACCTACGGTGGCAACTACGAACACCACCGATACACGACGGCCGACATCATCGACAAGGACAACGTCCAGGACCTCGAGGTCGAGTACGACATCGAGGTCGGGGCCGGTTCGAGCATGGAGGGTTCGCCGATCATCGTTCCCGGCGAGCCGACGATCATGTACCAGTCGAACGGTCCGAACCACATCAAGGCACTCGACGCCCGCAACGGCGACGTGCTGTGGAGTTACACCTACGCCGTCCCATCGGACGTCGTCCTTTGCTGTGACGACAACAACCGTGGTCCTGCGGTGTACGAGGACAAGGTGTTCATGACGACGCTCGATTCGGGTGTCGTCGCCCTCGACCGCTACACCGGCGAAGAGGAGTGGTACTGTTCCACGGAGGACCACGAGCGTGGCTACTCCGCGACGTGGGCACCGATCGTCCACGACGGAACGCTGTACACCGGCTCCGCCGGCGGCGAGTACGGCGTCCGTGGCTTCCACTGTGCCATCGACGTCGACAGCGGCGAAATCGAGTGGAAGACCCGAACCTGCCCCGAGGAGGAGTGGGTCGGCGACTCCATCAACCAGTCCGGCGGAACCAACTGGATGACGGCGACGTACGACGAGGAGCGCGACGTGCTGTACATGCCGATCGGGAACCCGGCGCCGGACTTCGACGGCTCGGTCCGACCGGGCCCGAACCGCAACACCTGCGGAACGATGTGTATGGACGCCGAAACCGGCGAGCGGCTCTGGTTCCACCAGGAGTCCCCACACGACGTCTGGGACTACGACACGGCGTCACCGCGGATCCTCATCCGCGATCTGGAGTACCCACACCGGAACGAACGGCGCGATACCGTCGTCAACGCCGGCAAGACCGCGTGGGTGTACTCCATGGACGCCGACACCGGTCGTCTCATCACCCGCTCGGATCCCGGTGCCCAGCAGCTGAACATGTTCAACATGATTCCGCACATCGACGACGGTCGCCGCGGCACGTTCATGCCCGGCGGCATGGGCGGAAACGACTGGCATCCGGCGACGTACAACCACGAGACCGGGCTCGTCTACTACAAGATGCACAACAACGCCCAGGAAGCCTGGTGGCGCTTCGAGGAGTTCGAGGCGGGCCGGAAATACTGGGGCGGCATCCTCGAGGACGAAACCGAGGCGATGCCCGACGAGTACAACGGCCACATCAGCTCCATCGCGGCGTTCGATCCGGCGACGGGCAAACGGGTCTGGCGTGACTGGATCGACAGCGAGAAGTACATCTGGGGCGGCACGATGTCGACGACGACCGGACTCATGTTCGCCGGCACCCAGAACGGCGACTTCATCGCCTACGACGCCGAAAACGGCGACCGTCTCTGGGAGTTCTCCACCGGCGAGGCACCGATCTCCTCGAGTCCGATCAGCTGGTACGACTCGGAGACGGACAAGCAGTACGTCGCAATTCAGGTCGGCGGCTCCGGCTGGCTGCGCCGCGGGCAGCGTGACACCCGACTCGTCGTCTTCTCGATGGAAGCCTGAGCGACCGACGACGCTCACATTTTTTTGCCTGCGCCGACGCAGAGACGGCACCGTCTGTGCGACCGGTCGCACCCCCCGTCATCCGACAGCATGAACTACACTCTGGCGATCAACCCGGCGGTCGAGGGGTTTGGGACGCACGATCCAGCAGCCGTTCTCTTCGCGGACGGCGACCTCGTCTTCGGTGTCGAGGAGGGACGGCTGCTGGGGCGAAAGCGCGCCCCCGAGACGTTTCCGACGGCCTCGATTCGGCGGTGTCTCGATTCCGCCGGTGTGACGATCGAAGCGGTCGATCGCGTCCTCGTCCCGTGGGAGCAGCCGATCGGCGGGACCGGTGGTGACGCTCGATCGGAGCGGAACCGGGCGGCGATCGAACGCCGACTCACCGAGGTCGGTCGACCGACCCCGCCGATCGAACTGTGGAACCACCACCGGTGTCACGCCGAAAGCGCCGCGGGACCCTCTGGGTTCGAGGAGGCGCTCGTCGTCACGGCCGACGGTCGTGGCGGGCAGGATTCGACCGTCGTCTGGCACGCCGCAGACGGACGACTGGAGCGAATCGAGCGCTACCCGGCCCCGAACAGCCTCGGATACCTCTACGCCGCGGTGACCGGATACCTCGGATTTCAGCCCTTTCGTGGCGAAGGGAAGGTGATGGCACTCGCACCGTACGGCGAATCTGCGGCAGAGACGGCGCTTCGGGGTGCCCTCGAGGGTGGGCCGGCGTACGACGTGACTCCTCTCGTCGGATCCGGCGTGCCGACCGCGATCACTCGTCTGGAGTCGCTTCTCGACGTTCCTCGCGCGGTCGATCGAAACACTTTCGACAGCCGCCAGCAGGCACTCGCCCACGACGTACAGACGTTTCTCAAAGAGACGGTGGTCTCCATCGTCGAGACTCACTGTGCGGAGCTGGGCCTCGATCGGGTCTGTCTCGCCGGCGGTGTCGCGTTGAACTGCAAGCTGAATCAACGAATTGCGGCGTTGGATGCGGTCGAGGAACTGTTCGTCCAGCCGGTTGCTCACGACGCCGGCGCCGCCGTCGGCGCAGCACTCGCTGCCGGTGTGGTTCGAGAACTGCCACGAACGCTGTACTGGGGTCCCTCCGCGCAGACGTCGGCGGTCGAGGGACTCCTCGACCGGCGTCGGATCGACTACTCGACGCCGGAGAACCTCGTCGAGCGGACGGCCGAACTGCTCGCCGAAGGCCAGTTGATCGGCTGGTTTCAGGGCCGACTCGAGGCGGGGCCACGGGCACTCGGAAATCGAAGCATCCTCGCAGATCCACGGTCGCCGGCGGCCCGCGAACGGGTCAACGGCTACGTCAAGGGCCGCGCGTCGTGGCGACCGTTTGCGCCATCGGTTCCGGTCGAATCGGCGGCACGGTACTTCGAGGGACCGCTTCCGACCCCCTACATGATCCGCACGCTCGATACGAACGCCCACGGCCGAACACGGGTGCCTGCCGTCGTCCATCCTGCCGACGGAACCGCCCGCACACAGACGGTTCGACGGACGGACAATCCGCGATTCCACCGTCTCCTCACCGCCGTCGGGGAACAGACCGGCGTCCCGGTGTTGCTCAACACGTCGCTGAACGCTTCCGGGGATCCCATCGCCGCCACCCCCGAGGACGCGCTGTCGGTGTTTCACGAAACCGGCCTCGACGCGCTGGTGATCGAGAACTGTCTTCTGGAAGCCTGACCGACGGGCGGTTACTCGGAGAGTTCGTCGGCGTCGAGATGTTTCAACTCTCCCGTCGAGCCACACACCGGGCAGGCGAGGACGCCCTTCGTCGGTGTCTTCGCCTCCGCGTGTGGAAACGTCGCCTCGCAGTCGGCGCATTTGGTGTTCGGCGTGGTTCCGAGAGAGCCGTACTCCTCCGGAATTCCCCGAACGATGCCGTGACCACACACCGGGCAGGTGAGGCCACTTCCGTCCGCCTCCTCGGCGGCGCTTCGGGGAAACGTTGCTCCACAGTCGACGCAACTGGAGTCGATCGGCTCGTTCATTGACTCATGATAACTATCCACACCCATATCAGTCCGTTGTTCGAGCGCCTGCGTCTTTGGACGAACGGCCGACCGCCGGGTCAACGCCCGGTGGAGTGCTCCTGTTCGATTTCGGTCCCGCCACAGGACGGACACGCGAGTCGACCCTTCTCGGGTGTCGCTGCCTCCCGGCGCAGAAACGACTCCCCACACGCCAGACAGCACATCGGGACGCCCGTCTGCTCCGGGACGACGCTCGTCCTCGGCAAGTCGTGATCGGACATTGTCAGACGATGTGACGGCAGCAGAATGAATCTGCCGGTGGTCGGGTCGCTCCCGCCCCCGGCATAACACCTTTGTTGGAGAAAAGCACATCGTTCGTTGGAATGTCTCCGGACACAGTCACGATCGAAGTCACGAGACGGGAGAAACGCGACGTCGTCCGCGCCCTGCAGGCGTTCGCAGAACGAACCGAAGAGGAGGGGTCCCCCGGGGAAGCAGACCGACTTCGTGGGTTGGCGAGCCGAATCGAACGGGAGTGAGGTCGCTCGCCGTCCGAAGTTATATAACCGTGTGTGTGACAACTGCACACGTATGCCACCAATAAAATTCCGCCGACAGCGACCGACGGTAAAGAAAAATCAGACGACGGACGAGACGGAGAACGGGGAGGGGTCGATCGAAGCGACGACGGAAACCGAAGCCTCCGGCGCAGTCGAGACGCTGATCGAGGACATGGTGCGCTCGGAAACGGCGGAACTGCGCCAACAGCTCACCGAACTCGAGGCACAGATCGAGGAGGTCGACAACTTCGCGCGCATCAGCCTCAACGAGCGGAAGGTCCAGCAAAACGAGGCGAAGCTCTCGGAGTTTTCCGAATCGCTCACGGCGTTTGCCGAAAAGGCGTTCAACAACATCAACGCCCTGGAGGACCGACTCGACAGACAGTCACTCGTTCTCGCGGCGATCCTCGATGCACTCGGTGACGACGTCGACCTCTCCGAGGTCCGCCGCTACGAAAACGACCGTCTGGTGGCCGATACGACGCCGGACGAACGGCTCGCACACGCCATTGATGGCGACGGCGCTTCGGTCGAATCGATCGACGGAATCGGCTCGACGTACGCCGGGCGACTCCGAGAGGCCGGCATCGAAACCACGGCCGATCTCGCGGCCGCGGACCCGGCGACCGTCGCCGAGACAGCAGGCGTCTCGGAGGAACGTGCCGCAACGTGGATCGGGCAGGCCTAAACCCGACTCACACCTCCCGTTCGCCGACGACCTTCTGAAGATACTCAGACCGACGAGCGTCGTAGATGACCCGCAGTTCGTCGCTTTTCGGCTTCGCCACGCAGGTCAACCGGAGATCCATCTCCTCGACCTCCTCGTCGGTCAAAAACAGGTTCATGTCCATCTCGAGGTCGCCGTCGAAAACGTAGCCGGCACAGTTCGCACACGACCCGGCACGGCACTCGAAGGGCCAGCGCTTTCCCTCCTCCTCGGCACTGTCGAGGAGCGCCTGATTTTTCGGCACCTCGATCCGCCCGTACTCGTGGTCGTCGAGGTCCGCCGCCGCAGCCCTCTCGAAGAGGCCGTCGTCGTCTCTGTGCCACCCCTTTCGCTGCAACACGCCGTAGTTGAGATACTCCACCGTGGCCATCTCGACGTCCTCCGGATCCTCGAGATGTCTGTCTCCGCCCCGTCCGGCCTTGATATTCGGAAGACTCCGGTCGTCCGACATGTGATTACAAATAACACACACCTATATATTCCCAACGCTCAGATTCACGTCGGAGGCAGGGGATTCGGAAAGGGGATTTGGAATCACCCATCCGGGCGTCCGCCCACACGCGTCCGGATGGCTGGGTCGGATCGGGCTACCTGTCCCGTTCGACCTCGGCCAGTGCACGTTCGAACTGTTCCTGAGTTATCTCGATCGACTCGACCGCCGTTCCGTCCTCGACGAACTGGCGGACGGCGGCGGCGGCAGCCTCTCGACAGACAGCCTCGATGTCGGCGCCGACGAAGCCGTCGGTGCGGGCGGCGAGGTCATCG
>JARWGK010000083.1:0-33808 GCA_040409725.1 Natronomonas sp. | reverse complement strand
CCACGGCTCCTGTATCCGCTGTCACACGGTCGATCGTTCTCGAAAGGGTACTACGCACGCGTCGAAAACGACGGCCTCTACGGCCGCCTGTTTCGGCTGTTCGTCAGACCGCTGCTTTCGACGCTGGAGGCGGAAACCGACGCGGCGATCTGTGAGTACCTCGCCGCCTTCCGGTACGCCCTCGCCGGTGAGTTTGCGATGACCGGCGACCTCGCCCGACGGATGCGGATTCAGCGCCGGTGGGGCCTCGAAATCGGGACGCTCGGTGAGGCGTTTCGACTCGCCGGTACGGACGACACCGCACAGATCGATCTGGGCATCCACCGCCACGACCACCGCTCCGTCTCCGGCCCGAGCGGTCTCTCGGAGATGGCAGAACAGGTCGGAGAAGCCCTGTTTCGCGCCGTCGAGGAAAACGGCCCGACGCCGGACTACGAGACGCTGCCGGAGCGGTATCGTTCGACCGCGGACCGCCTCGTCGACGCCTACGAACTCGACGCCGGATTCAACGACCTGTCGTTCGACGCGGCCGACGAGCGCCGGCAGGTCGAGACCTACGCCGACGCGATCGCCGCTCCCGGTGTCGACGACCGCCTCCCGGCCTGGGACGACGCCCCGCTGTCTGTGGCAACGATCGTCGACGACGTCTCCGCCGACCTCGCCGAGGCACGGGAGGGATGACCCGTGTCGTCTCCCTACGATCCTGACGAAATCGCCGGCATCGTCGAACTGTTCGGGGCGCTCACCCGATCGGAACTCGCCGAGGCGCTGTCGGAACTCGCCTTTCGGAGCGGCCTCGACGCCGACGACTCCGCGTTCGACGACACCGTGGCCGAAGCGATCGACGCCTTCGAGCTGATCGTCGTCGAGGCCGAGGCGATCGACTCCACCACGCCGACGGACAAATCGTCGGCCGAGACGACGGCGTTTCTCGCCCCTGGGCCGGCAGCGTTTCCGGTGCTTCCCGACGGCGCGGAGGATCTCCCACACATCCTCGACGTCGAAAAGCGGCACCTCGACCGAGAAACGCTCGGCCGGATCGCAGAACAGCGGCTTCGAACCGAGGCCGCACAGGCGGTACAGGCCGACGAAGACGATCGCCTGAGAGAGCTGTTCGACGTGAGCTACGACCTGGAGGCGTGGGCGCCGATCGACTTGGCTGACCTTCGGACGCAACTCGACTCGGCGGAAGGAACGAAATAAAGACGCCCCCGACCGTACGGGTCTCCATGGACTGGGAACGGATCGCCGCCTACGAACCCGACGTCGACGTCGAGGAGGATCGGGAGGCGGCGGTTCTCGTGCCCGTGATAACCCGCTCCGACGGCGAGTATCTGCTTTTCACGAAGCGGGCGGACCACCTCGGCGAACATCCCGGACAGATGAGCTTTCCCGGCGGCGGTCGTGAACCGTCCGACGAGAGCCTCGAAGCGACGGCGAGACGGGAGGCCCACGAGGAGATCGGTCTCCTGCCGGAGACCGCCGACATCGTCGGTCGCCTCGACGACATACAGACGATCACGAACTACGCCGTCCGGCCCTTCGCCGCTCGGATTCCCGATCAGGACTACGTCCCCGACGAACGGGAGGTCGCACAGATCGTCACCCTCCCGATTTCGGCACTCACCGATCTCGACAACTACGAGAGCGAAAAGCGGGATCACGACTACTACGGCGAGGTTCGCATCCACTTTTTCCGCGTCGATGGGTACACCGTCTGGGGGGCAACCGGCCGGATGCTCGTCCAGTTTCTCGAACTCGCGATGGGGTGGGAGATGCCGCCGGAGGCGGATCGAACCGTCGATCCCGACGCGGAGTATCCGGTCTGAGTCAGATCGAGGGTTCGATACTGAATCGCCGATCCCGACGCGGAGTATCCGGTCTGAGAATCGAACCCGGCGGGACGTCGAGCCGAGCAAAACGGCAGTTCAACTCAAAACGGTGCGTCGACGCCGGCGTTTCCGCCCTCTTCGCCGCCGTCGGACTTGACGACCTCTCCGTCGGCGTTCAGCTTCTCGGCGAGTTCGCCGCGCTCTTCGAGTTCGGCGAGGATGTCGCTGCCGCCGACGAACTCTCCGTCGACGAACGTCTGTGGGATCGTCTCCCAGCCGCTGTGGTCTTCGAGTGCCGCTCGATAGGCCTCGGTGTTCTCCAAGACATCGACGGTCACGACGTCGTCTCGGTACTGCTGGAGCAGCCCGATCGCACGCTTCGAGTACCCACACTGCGGCATGAGCGGCGTTCCCTTCATGAAGAGGACGACCTCGTTTTCTGCGATCGTCTCGTCGACCTTTGTCTGAACCGTCTCGGCGTCGACCGCCTCGTCCGCTGGATCGAATGTCATACACCTGCTTGCGCCCGGGCGGCAATAGGCGTTGTGACGAGACGGAGGACGCGGCGGTCACACCGATCGTGTGCTATCGTCCGCCACGGGACCCGCCCCGTCCGCCCATCCGCCCGCGGCCACGGTCGCGGTCGCGTTGCCGGTCGGCGTGACGGCCGTCCTCCGGACCGTGTGGACAGTCCTCCGGATGCTCCGGACAGTCTTCCCGACGGTCCGGATGATGCCGATGGTCCTCCGGGTGCTGTGGATGGCCCTCCGGATGATGGCCGCCTTCACGGTGACCTTCTCTTCCGTCCGCCCCGTGTGGTCGTCGCTCCGCGTGATCTGACGCCGCCGTACGAGCCCGTTCGCCGTCGACCGATCCCGCCGTGGCATCGATCGATCCGTCGGTGGCTCCGGCGTATCCGGTGAGTCCGGCCAGCGTTCCACCGATCGCTGCGACGATCTGTCGTCGGGTGTGTGTCATCGGATTAACCTCCCTATCCGACGCTACCGGTTTGTACAAAAAAGCGGCATCGAGGTATCCCAGTTCCCGAGACGCGGTACGTCCGGCCGGAGGGTCACGCCCGGTGCCGACGGGTTCCGGTCGTCAGTCGGCGCCGGAACTTCCCGCCGTGGCCTCACAGAATCGCGAGAGGTCGACCGTTTCGGACAGTTCCTCGACGCTGTCGTGGGGCCGGTCGACGACGATGTTGCCGGCCCGCTGGCTGCCGATTCCGGGCAGATTCCGCAGTTCGTCCATCGAGGCGCTGTTCACGTCGAGCGGGTAGGGGACGCCGGTCACGGAGCGGTAGCCGTGGTCCGTGATCGCGACGTCGAGTTTCTGCCCCAACTCGCGTTCGCCGGGAATCGCCACGAGCAGCGCGTACGTGCCGAGTTGTCGGCCGAAGGTCTTCCCGCCGTCGTGGTACTCCAGATGCACGTCCGGCAGGACGGTGCCCGGCGGGGCGACCCGCTTCAACATCGGGTTGTCGATCGTCTCCCGAACCTCCCGTTTGTACTGCTTGAACTGCTGTTTGTGGTTCTCGGCGAGATCGGCGCCGGTTTCGGCCATCTCGGTTCCCTCGAAGGCCATCACCTGCCGAATGTTGATCCGACGGAGCATCAGCCCCTCGTCGTACACCCGGCGGAGGAACCGTTTGTTGTGCTCGAACGTCTCCGCCCGCTCGCCGGTCAGGCCGTGGACGAGGTTGATCCCGGGCAGAAGCTTCGGGAGTCGGTCGACGCCCGGTCCGGTCGAGGGGCCGGTGCCGATCTCCTCGCCGGGCCGGACGCCGCCGATTTCGTTTACGATCCGGACGGCTTCGAGACACTCCTCTGCGGTGACGAGGAGGTTGTTTTCCTCCTGGACGAGTGGATCGGCCGATTCGAGCCCGAAGGCCGCGGTATCGCCGGGGGTGTTGTGTTCGGCGATGACGCGAATCCCCTCCTTCGCCAGTTCGGGGTACTCGGTGATCGTCACCGGGTTCATATTGTCGAGATGTAAGGTCTGGATGTCCGGGACGACCTCACGGATGCCGCCGTACAGCCGCCGAAGCGCCTCCGGGTTCGGTGCCTCGCCGTCGCCGCCGAAGGCGAGGATGTCCGCCTGTCGGCCGAGCCGGAAGTGTCTGATTCCGTGCGTCGCAAGCCCCTCGACTTCCGCGACCACCGATTCCGCATCCCGGAAATCCGGATCACCGTACATCGGCTCCGTACAGAACGAACAGCGGTACGGACAGCCTCTGGAGGTCTCCAGTTCACAGATCAGGTAGTCGGGGTGGTCTGGATGCTGTTCGACGACGAACGCCCCCTTTTTTGCCCACCGGTCCAGTTCCGCGACACTCCGGTAGCGGTCCTCGAAGCCCTCCATGCCGCCGTGCAGCAGGTCGTACACCGCCGCCTCGATGTCGGCGAGTGCGAGGTAGTCGTAATCGAGGTTCTGCCGCTCGGTTTCGGTTCCGCCCTCGTTTGCCTCACCGACGCCGAATCGAACCGGTCCGCCCATGACGCTCGTTCCCTCGGCATTCCAGGCGATCTTTCGCACCTCGTCGGGCTCTGCGGGCGTTCCACCGACGTACTTCCCGGGAACGGTCATTCCGCCGACGTAGACGAGGAGATCAGCCTCGGCGACGTCCCGCCATGCGCTTCGGTCCTCCCGGAGGCCGTCGATGGTATGGTAGGTGATCTGTGACTCCGGCACCCCGGCGTCGACGGCTGCACCGGCGACGAAGCGAGGATACGTCGAGAGATACGGCGGTACCCCGAAGTGTGCTGGCTCGTCGACGTACCCATCGACAACCGTGACATCGACGTTCTCGGGGTCGTTCATGCTTTTCGGTTCGTGTTCGAGAAATAAAAGTCGGCGTATTCGCGGCCCCGTTTATTCGGACTGTCACTCGTAGATTGCACCCTCACGTCGGTCGTACGGGTGTGTCACCGAGAAATTCCGATCGATCGCGCGACAGACGGCGACCGCGGCGACGACGGAATCGAGGGCATCCCCACCCGATTCCGCGAGCACCCGGTCTCTGTCCGCCGGACGCAGTTCGACGCCCCACGCCGATAGCCCATCGAGAATCTCCGTCCGTCGCTTTCGGCCGCCTTCACACTCCTTGTACTGCTCGTCGGGTAGCCCGAGCGCCCGCAGCGTGGCTGCCGGATACACCTCGAGTAGCGTCGACTCGTCCGACCGCAGTGCCGATCGATCGTCTGCTCGCGGTCCCATCGGCTCGATCCGAACGCCCGAATCGACGAGCGGCCCGACCACGTCACGGATCGCGTACAGCGTCTGGTAGTACGTGATGAAGCTGTACGGTGAACTGGCACCGGTCGCCTCGTCGGTCCGTCGTTTCAACTCGACGCCCTCGACCGCCGACTCACGGGCCTCGCGTTTCAGCGTCTCCCGCATCTCTCCGGCATCCGCGGCGTCGAAGCGATCACAGAACCACCCGAGGGCGGCACCCCAGTCCTCGACGTCGTCCGGGAGGAGCGCCGCGGGGAGTCCGAAGGAGGCGTCGAGTCCGCTCGTACCGCCGTCGGCGATTCGACTCCGCAGCGATCGGAGTATTGGCTCTCGGTTCGTCTCCCCGAAGGCGTCTGCGGCCGACACGCAGGATTCGATCCGGAGGTGGGAGCCGTCGTAGCGTCCTTCGGCGATCCAGATGTCCGTCCCCGGACGCGACGCGCCGCTGAAATCGATGCCGCGGATTCTCGCCGCTGACTCGCCCTGATCCGACGTATCGCTCATCGTCTCGCATTCGGGTTCGACGGTGGAAACAGTTTGTATCCCGTCTTGCGAACGGGGAATTGATTATCCCGAGGCGTCTACGGATGGGTATGCCCAAGACGCTTGAGATCGCCTGTACCGACGACGCCTGCGATCTCGACATGTTCGAGTTGCACTACCACTACTCGATGCCCGACGGAACCGGTGTCGAGGCCTTCGACTGTCCGTACTGTGGCCGCGGAGACGAGCTGGAGGTGCTCTCGCCGTGATCCGGGAGACCGGCGAGAAGATCGGCCGCGCCGTCCTCGACGGCATCGGACGAACGGCGGGCCGGGTGCAGGAACGCAAGCCGCTTCCCTCCGATCTGCTCGAAAGCGACGACGCCTATCTCATCGTCTTCGACGCCCCGGGTGCCGAGGGCAGCGACGTGTCCGTCAGCTTCGAGGGGAACACGGTCGAGGTCCAGATCGACCGATTCCGGGCCTTTCACGACGGCTACGAGATGCGGTTCCCGGGCCGTGGACTCTCCTTGAGCGGGAGCGTCGCCCTTCCGGAAGCGGCCTCGGTCGACCCCGACGGCGCCGAAGCGACCCTCACGAACAACGGCACACTCGAGGTGCACATCCCGAAGCACTCCGACGAACCACACGAGACAGCCTCCGCGGAAGCAGAATCCGGCGACCCCGATTCGACGGACGAACCGGATGACGCCTGATCGTCTCACACACCGATCGTCTCAAACGTCCAGTCCGTCGGCCGGGTACGCGACGATTCGATCAACACCCGCCTCCCGCAGCCCGGCAGCCTGTTGTCTGACCGTCTCGTCGTCACCGACGAGTCCGTAGTCCCGACTTGCGGCCGAGAGCACCTCCCGGGCCCGCCCCGAGGCGGTCGCGTCCGTCGCGGCCTCGTCCGGAAGCGCTCGACGGACGGGCTTTCTGCGGGCGACGTACCCGCCGATTGCGTCGAGAATCACGTCCTCGTCTCCGCTCACGACCGTCGGTGCGTACAGGACGATTTCGTCGTCGAAGCCTGCCGTCCGGAGCGCCCTGACCGCCCGCTCCGTGTCCCGCGATAACAACTCGAACTGCGGGCCACCGATGGCGAGTGCGATCCGCTCGATTCCTTCGGTTCCGATCCACGCCCCCGGTGCGGTGTTTGCCGCCGCCCGAAGCCGCGGCGTGACCGCCCGCTTTCGTTCCTCGTCCGTCAGATAGGCTCCGTTCCCGGCGACGAGCGCCCGCTTTGCCCCGTCCGGAATCGTCTCCAGCAGCGAGTCGTCACCGAGCGGATCGAATCCCGTCGCCCGAACGGGCGTCGTCACGTACGTCTCGAACCGTTCTTCGAGCCTCGAAAGCGTCGCTGCGTCGGGAAACGCCTCTCGACCTTCGTAGTCGATCACGACCGTCTCGATTGCCGTCGGTGCCGCGGCGCCGATCGCCTCCAGATCGTGTTCCGTCGGTTTGACTGCGATTGCGTCGACACCGACGAAATCGAGCGTTTGGGGCCTCAACACGGCACTTCAGACGAACGCAGCGTCCTGCTCGGCTTCCAGCAGTTCGTGATAGCGGTTCCGGATCGTGACCTCGGAGATGTCCGCAACCTCCGACACCGCCGACTGCGTCGTTTTTTCGTTCGTCAAAAGGGAGGCGGCGTAGACGGCCGCGGCGGCCAGTCCGACCGGCGACTTCCCGGAGTGGATGCCCTGATCCTTGGCGCTTTGAAGCAGCTCTCGCGCCCGGCGTTCGACCTCGTCTGAGAGTTCGAGATCCGAGACGAACCGGGGTACGTAGCTCTCCGGATCGGCGGGTTCGATCTCCAGATTCAACTCCCGGACCACGTACCGGTACGTCCGGGCAATTTCGCTTTTCTCGACACGAGAGACACCTGCAACCTCGTCGAGGCTACGCGGGACGCCAGCCTGTCTGGCGGCGGCGTACAGCGACGCCGTCGAGACGCCCTCGATCGATCGGCCGGGCAGCAGGTCCTCGTCCAGTGCTCTGCGGTACACCACAGAGGCGGTTTCGCGGACGTTTTCGGGGAGGCCGAGCGCAGAGGCCATGCGATCGATTTCGCCCAGCGCCTGCTTGAGATTGCGTTCCTTCGAATCGCGGGTGCGGAACCGCTCGTTCCACTTCCGTAACCGCTGCATCTTCTGGCGCTGGTTGCTCGACAGCGCATTTCCGTAGGCGTCTTTGTCCTGCCAGCCGATGTTGGTGGACAGTCCCTCGTCGTGCATCATCTTCGTCGTCGGCGCACCGACGCGGGACTTGCTGTCCTTTTCGGCCGAATCGAACGCGCGCCACTCGGGACCACGATCGATTTCGTCTTCCTCGACGACCAGTCCGCACTCGCCACACACCGTTTCCCCGTGTTCGGTGTCTGCTTCCAGAGATCCGCCGCACTCCGGACAGTTGAGGTCCTCGCCCTGTTGTTCCGTTTCGACTTCGTCGTCAGTCCGCGTTCTGATGTTATCGCTCATGTTGGAGATCAATACACGTCGACGGAGGGAAACGAGCAAATCGCGCGACGTGTTGGTAAGTGAATATAAAGACGGTATCAGGCCGTTTATTTGTTTCGCTCGCCTCGCGATCACGGACTCGTCTCCCGTCGCTCCGACTCCCGTGTTCCGTAAGGATTAGGACAACTTCTCCCAAACCCCGGGCTATGAGCGACGACGACGAGGAACCTGCGGTAGAACTTGGCGAAGCAACCCCCGTCGAGGGGGCACCGATCGCTCGTGTCGCCTCGCGGTTGCACTACGGGATCGAACGGAGTTCGATCGTCGAACGCGAGGGGGAATCGGTGATTCGAACGCCCGACGGGCCCCGCCGTCTCGATTCGATCCTCGAGGAATCCACGGAGACGTACTTCGATACCAGACAGACGTTCGTCTCGACCGTCCGTGACATCGTCGGCGAGGGTCCCATTCCGACCGCCGAGGACTGACCCTCGCCGCCGACGCGAACGTTTTTGCTGTTTCCGAACCGTCTCTCTGTATGAGCCTCGCCTTCGATCCGGCCGAAATCGACGCCGACGACATCGGTGAGAAACAGACCACCCTCGAGATGGGTCACGAGGAAGCGATCGAACACGTTCGGACGGTCGCCGAGGAGACCGGATTCGGCGTTCCCGTGGAGTTTTCGCCGTCGGAACTGCTCAACGAGAAGGTCGATGCCGACCGTGACCCGTACTACGTCCTCGGGGCCTGTAACCCTCGAATGGCCGACCGGGCACTCGACGAGACGATGCGGATGGGCGCGTTGTTCCCCTGTAACTTCGTCGTCTGGGAGGAGGAACCGGGCGTACAGCGGGTGTACCACGTCTCGATCATGAAGATCGCCCGCCTCACCGGTATCGCTCCCGACAACGAAGCCTTCGACGGGATCGTCGCGGACACCGGTGAACTCGTCGAGAACTTCTTCGAGGCGGTGTGATACCCGCTATTCGCCGGAAAACGCCGACAGCCCCGTCTGCACCCCGGCGACCATCGTCGCCGCCCGCCGCAACCGCGTCTCCGAGACGGGCAACTCTGCCGTGAGTCGGCGGATCGCGCCGTGGAACGTCTCGGCGGTCGCCGGTCGGCCGTCGAACGCAGCGCGGATCGACTCCCGGATCTGCCAGACGCCAACTGGCGCCCAGTAGCCGCTCGTTGCGTGGCGCAACACGAACACCTTCGCCTGCCGGTTTCGGGCCGCGAGTTCCTCTAACACACCGAGTCGCGTCGCGTAGTAGGCCCCGGAGGTCTCGTCGACGTAGCTGTCACGGCCGGTTTTGCCCTCGTGATCTGCGGCGATGTACAACTCTCCGTCCGGGTCCGGATTCCAGATGCTGCCGGGAGCCTTCAGTTCGACCAACTCGAACTCCCAGTCCCCCGGCGCCAGGACGACCCAGTAGTCGTTGCCCATGTATGATTCGTGGTGTACCGACACCGTATCGACGCTCGGGGCGTTGTGGATCTGTCCGCGGAGGTACTTCCCGACCGTGTCGTCGACGGCGGTGATCGACCACCGCGTCGGCACCAGTCGCCGCGAGTCGGCCTCACCGAGCGCGCCGGCCGACAGCACGTCACGAATCTCGTACACGTCGAATCCGCGGCGGTACAGATACGTGATCGCGCCCTCGGCCCGCCAGTCGTCGTCGGAGAGCGTTTTCTCGATCGCCCGCGGGACATGTGGGTTCTCCGTCAGCGTAGCCTGTTCGGTCGTCGCCCGCGGCCCCCGCGGCGCCGCGAGTTCACCGACGTCGACGTCGAACTCGGGCCGTTCGGAGAGGCCCAACTCGATGTCGACCGGCCGGTCGGCGATGGCGACCTCACGCTGGACGCCGACGAACCCGTCCCAGACGTCCTCGACGCCGACGCGCGCCTGTCGCGTCGAGTTCAAAAGCCCCGTCCGTCGGCGGAACACGTCGTCGATGCTCAGTCCGTCGGCGTACCACTCGCCGCTGATCGTGAACGAGTCGGCCGCTGCTTCGTTGCCGACCGGTGCGAGGACGCCGGCCGACACCTGTGGGTACGACGACCGACCGACGAACACCGAGGGTGCCGTCGAGCCAACGAGTGTCTCGTCGGACAGGGCCGTCTCGAAGCCCGATTTCGCCTCCTCGATGTACTCCGTGACGGCGTAGGATTTCTGCTCCGCCAACCGGCGCAACTCGACGGACTCCGCCGGTTCGGTCCGATCGAGGTACTCCTCCAGGTTCACAGCGAGGGATACCGGCTCATCGGATATAAAATACGAGGCGAGGCTTCCCGATCGCGGCCCCCGTCACACCTCACCCAGCCTTTATATACGAACGCGCGGCCAGCGTCCCCGTGCGCTGACCGATACCCGCCGGCTGTGTGCCGTCGCGTGAGACAGCAGCCGGCGGCGATTGCGGCGTCTCACCTGTTCGCTACTTCATCCGACGGCGTGTGCATCGGCGGTCACAGACCTCACCCGAACACTCTACCGCCGCATCGAAACCGATAGGTCCGCCCGGCGGTAGACACGACCAGATGCCGGTCATCGACTGCGACCCCGAGACGGCGAAAGCGCGGCTGGAAGCCGCCGGCGTGGAAATCGAGCCGGGCAACACCGACCACGAGCGCTTCCGGGCGTCTCGTGGGCAGGCGACGGCCGTCGCCTACGACGACAAGGTCGTGGTTCAGGGGGCCGAACCGGAACACCTTCTCGGAGTTCTGAGCGACGGCGGGAGCCGCGCACACCTCTACTTCGACGGGGCCGCCCGTGGCAATCCGGGGCCGGCGGCCATCGGCTGGGCGATCGTCACCGACGCCGGAATCGTCGCCACGGGCTCCCGACGGATTGGTAAGACGACTAACAACGTCGCGGAGTACGAGGCGCTTCTGGACGGACTGGGGGCTGCTGCCGATCGTGGCTTCGAAGAGCTACACGTCCGTGGTGACTCGGAGTTGATCGTGAAACAGATTCGGGGCGAGTACGACACGAACGACCCGACGCTGCGGGAAAAGCGGATCGACGCCCGGGAGCTACTTCGGAAGTTTCCGGAGTGGTCGATCGAGCACGTTCCACGGGAGATTAACAGCCGTGCGGACGAACTGGCAAACGAGGCACTCGATGGTTGATTTCGATCCAGCGACCCCGGACGACACGGAAGGCGCCGACTCCGAGGGAACCGACCAACCGCTTCCGAACCCCGTACTGGAGCGCGTCGAGCGACTCACACACAGCGCCCGCAACGCGGACGACGACCGGGCGGCAGACCACAGAGCGGAGCGTGAACGACTGCTCGCGGCTCACGGCTACACCGCCCGAATCCGAAACGAGGACACCCGTGACGTGCTGGTCTGTCACCCCGAGGAGTGGCTCGAGGACGGTCTCGTTCGGCCGGAGCGAATCGACGACACCGACCGTGCCGTCGAAATTCCACTGTCCGGTCCCGGTGACGCCGAGTGGGACGAGATCGAATCACACAACCGCGGAATCGCCGACGCGATCGAAGCCGAACACGGCCCGGTCCACGGCGCAAACGCCCACGCGTTCGCTGATTTCGCCGGCAACCACTACCTCAAACCGATGGAGACGACAACGGACGCCGAACGAGAGGAGTTTCGACGGGAGTACTTTCCGCGAAACGCCTGGCCGAGCGAGAAACAGCGGCGGCTGCTGTCTCGCACCCTCGAGTTGATCGACGACTACTCCTCGAGCAGCGATTCGAGCTGGTCGTCGTAGCTACCGTTCGACTGCAGCTGGAAGACGGCCCACTCGAGTTGTTCGAGCACCGCATCGGCGCCGTCGTCGGTGAGGCTGTACTCGTTCGTCCGTTTGTCGAGAGCCTGTTTGTCGACGAGGCCGTGTTCGACGAGCGTATCGAGGTTCGGGTACAACCGTCCGTGGTTCACCTCCGCGCCGTAGTACGCCTCGAGTTCCCGTTTGATCGCGAGTCCGTACATCGGCTCCGCCGACAACACGACGAGTACGTTCCGCTGAAACGCGGTGAGATCCGACATCACATCGGGGATCGGTGCACCCGACGGAGCTGTTGTCATAATGACCCTTACAGCAGGCGCAACTTAACACTTGTCCAACAACATCTCGATCGGGCCTCCGTGGACCTTCGGATAGAAGTCCCCATCCGAGCGGAGCGTTACGGTGTGATCGGAGGGGCCCGTTGGGCGCCTTCGGTCTGCTCTCCGTGTGCGAAGCCGCCACAGTTCGAAGCAGATGCCGAAAGTGTTTTTGTGGCAGTCTCCGCCGTATTTGTATGGTGAATCTGTGGGAAGACCTCGAAACAGGCCCGAATCCGCCCGAAGAGATCTACGCCGTCGTCGAGTGTCTCAAGGGTGAACGCAACAAATACGAGTACGACAAGGACATCCCCGGCGTCGTCCTCGATCGTGTGCTGCACTCGAACGTCCACTACCCCTCCGATTACGGCTTCATTCCACAGTCGTACTACGACGACGAGGACCCGTTCGACGTGCTCGTCCTCGTCGAGGATCAGACGTTCCCCGGCTGTGTCATCGAAGCCCGCCCCGTCGCCCTGATGAAGATGGACGACGACGGCGAACAGGACGACAAGGTCATCGCCGTCCCGGCCGAAGACCCTCGATTCGACCACATCGAGGATCTCGAGGACATCACCGAACAGACCTGCGCAGAGATCGACGAGTTCTTCTCGACGTACAAAAACCTCGAGGAGGGCAAGGAAGTCGAAACCCTGGGCTGGGAGGACAAACAGGCGGCCCACGACGCCATCGAACACGCACAGGACCTCTACGAGGAACACTTCGGATAACGACGCTTTTCGGTAGCACGGCAGCCTTTCCAAACGTCTTTGCCACCGCGTCGGTTATGACGAGGAAATGGCCAGGTGTGAGGTGTGCGGCAAACACGAAAACATGCCGTACAACTGCGACCACTGTGGCAACACCCACTGCAGCGAACATCGGCTGCCGGAAAACCACGACTGTCCGGCGCTGCACGAGTGGAACGACCCACAGGGTGTCTTCGACAGTGGGTTCGACGACGGACTGTCCGCCGACAGCGACCCGGCCCGTCGCTCGACGTCCCGGAGCGAGTCGGTCTTAGAACGGTTCGGCGTCGACACCGGCCCCGGTGGCCCCCTCGGATACTTCCGGAACAACCTCTCGTTTCTGTTCCTCGGGATCATCGTCCTCGTCTTCGGCCTCCAGTACATCGTGTCGCCGCTCGTCGGGATCCAGCCGGGGTCGCAGACGTGGCGAAACATCTTCACGATCAACTCCGCAAACCCACACTACGTCTGGACGTGGGTCATCTCGGTGTTCTCACACGGAAGCCCGATCCACCTGCTTTTCAACGCCATCGTGCTGTACTTTTTCGGCCCGATCGTCGAGAAACAGATCGGATCGAAGGCCTTCGGCGCGTTGTTTCTCGGCAGCGGAATGATCGCCGGCCTCGCCGAGATCGGTGCCGGATTCGCGATCGGTGCCCCCGTCGTCGGTGTGCTCGGAGCCTCCGGCGCAATCCTGGCGCTGATGGGCGTTCTCGCCATCACCGCGCCGGATCTGAAGGTGCTGTTGTTTTTCGTGTTGCCGGTTTCGGTCCGGACGCTTGCGATCGGCTACGCCGCGCTGTCGGTGCTTGGATTCGTCTCACAGGGGACCGTGATGGGCAACGTCGCACACATGGCACACCTGGTCGGACTGGTCATCGGGCTGTGGTACGGCAATCGAATCAAGGATCGGGTCGGACGCGGACCACAGCAGCTGAACATCGGCCCCGGGCGCCGTGGCCCCGGTGGCCCCGGCGGACGGATCTGACCCCCGATGGAGGTGGTTCGTGAGCGATTTCTGCCGGACGGGTCGCTGTCGACGGAGGCGATGGAACGGATGCAACGAGAGATCGCCGCAACCGCCGTGTTCAGCGGCGAGATCGATCCCGAGGCGATTCGCTCCGGTTCGGCCGTCGTCGCCGGAATCGATCAGGCGTTTCTCGACGATCGGGCCGTTTCGGCGGTCGTCTGTCGACGAGGCGGCGAGACGATCGAACGGACAACTGCCGTCACCCCGCTGTCGATTCCATACATTCCGGGGCTGCTCGCCTTCAGGGAGGGGAAACCGATCGTCGAGGCGCTGTGTGCACTCGAAACCGATCCGGATCTCCTGATGTTCGACGGCAGCGGTCGGATCCACTTCCGTGAGGCCGGGGTCGCGACACACGTCGGTGTCCTGTTCGACACGCCGGCTGTCGGCGTCGCAAAGTCACTGCTCTGTGGAACGCCCCGCGAATCGACCGCCGGCCTCGCCGAAGGGCGACGAGTTCCGATCGCCGCCGACGACTCGATGACCGCAGCCGACGGCGAAATCGTCGGCTACGCCTACCAGAGCCGGCAGTATCCCAACTCCCGGCGGATCAATCCCCTCTACGTCTCCCCGGGAGACGGACTCGGAGCCGCGGCGGCCGTCGACTGCGTCGCGGCCTGTGGTGGTGACTACAAGCTTCCGGAGCCGATCCGGCTGGCGGATTCACTTGCCGGCGAAGCGACCGATCGACAGCAGTGAGAACACAAACGCCTAACTGCCGTCCACTCGACCCGACGGTATGCAACAGAGGACGGCGCTGATCACGGGCTGTTCGTCCGGAATCGGCCGCGCGACGGTCCGGGCGTTTCTCGAAGAGGAGTGGCAGGTGTACGCCACGGCCCGCAATCCGGCCGACATCGAGACGCTGGGCGAGGAACCGGGCTGTCAGATCGCTACCCTCGACGTCACGGATCCCGACGACGTCGACCGCGTCGTCGATCGCATCGTCGACGAAGCGGGACGGATCGACGCGCTCGTCAACAACGCCGGCGTCGGCGTCGTCGGTCCGATCGAGGACGTCGACGCCGACGCACTCGCCGGTCAGTTCGACGTGAACGTCGCGGGGGTCCACCGACTCGTCCGGGCCGTCGCTCCACACATGCGCGACCGAGAGGACGGCACGATCGTCACCGTCTCCTCCGTCGCCGGCCGCCTCGCCGCACCGGGGATGGGCGTCTACGCCGCCTCCAAACACGCAGTTGAAGGGTACAGCGACGCCCTCCGACTCGAACTCGAGCCCTTCGACGTCGATGTCTCCGTCGTCCAGCCCGGCCCGGTCAAGACCGGGTTCCGTCGGAAGGCAGTCTCCGCGAGCGAACGACTCGATCGAACCGACGCCTACGACGACGTTTATACCTTTCAGGAAGATGCGACCCTCTTGAGTGAAGACGGCCCGCTTGCCGCCGATCCGGCCGACGTCGCCGCCGTGATCGTCGAGGCAGCCGTCTCGACGAACCCGGATCCGCGGTATCAGGTGGGGCCGTTCTCCCGGCTGCTCGTCGCGAGTCGACTCCTCCCCGATCGACTCCGAGACCGGGCCTTCGGCGTGCTTCGATCGCTCGTCTGACCGACCGTCACTCCAGGCAGGCCGCGACGACAGAAAGCATCGCCTCGCCGCGAACGTCCCTCGCAAACAGCGGCACGCGCTTGATCTCCCGTCCGCGAAACAGCTCCTGTGCCCGAGTTAGGGCCTGCCGCTGGACCTCCCAGCGCTGCCGACAGAACGCACAGTTTTCGGTGTCGGGTGAGAGAAACGTCTCACCGCCGTCGGTGATCCCGGCCAGATCCTCGCTCACGCGGTTGACGACGAGGGTGTTGACCGGGATCGAAAACTCCTCAAGACGGTCGATGAGTCGATCGGCCTCCATGACGCTCATCTCCTCGGGGACCGTCACGACCCGAAAGTCGGTCCGAGTTGGGTCCCGAAGCACCGTCCGGAGGCGTTCGATCTTCGCCGAGAGTTCCTTCAGATTCTCGACGCCTCGATCCATCTCCGCGTCGGCGTCTCCGCCGAACGGCCCGAGATTTCCGAGATTTCCCATCAGTCCGGATAGCTGTTCGCGAAACGACAGCAGCCGACCGACCATCGAGTCCATGACGTCGGGCAACTCGAGCAATCGCAGGGTGTGGCCCGTCGGTGCGGTGTCGACGACTACCCGATCGAAGCGCGGATCGTCGAGGTATTCGAGCAGCAACTGGACGGCCGCCGCCTCGTCGGCCCCCGGCATCGCGCCGCCGGAGAGCGGATGCGCCCCGTCGCCGAGCAGTTCCTCGAATCCGCCGAGGTCCATTCCGCCGACGCCCTCGTCGTCCATCGGAGACTCGCCGCCGGCGAACGGTCCTTCAGTCGCTGCCTCGGGGTCGATTTCGGCGGCGAAAAGCGGCACGTCCTCCCGAATCCGGGTCGGTTCGGGTGGAATCGCGGTTTCCAGCGTGTCCGAAAGCGAGTGAGCCGGGTCCGTCGAGATAACGAGCGTTTTCGTTCCATCCCGTGCGCTTGCGAGTCCAGTTGCCGCTGCACACGTCGTCTTGCCGACGCCACCTTTGCCGCCGTAGAGGACGTACTCCGGGGCGTCGACGCCTTCGGGCAGTGCCGTTTCCTCGAGTGACTCCACCGGCTCGACCGAAACCTCCTCCATATCCCTTCTGTTCGACGGGTGCTTGTGTAGTCGTCGGTTCGACCACCGCCGACCCTGGCGGACGTTATTTGACGCTTCGGGTGCGATTGTTCCCTGTGCAGGGGTATCAACGAAAGCAGCTCCTCGAACGAATCGAGCGGGAGGGATCGACCATCGGCGTCGACATCCCCGAGCAGATCGAGGTGCAGGGCGAGGAGGTGAACCTCCGGGAGTTCGTCTTCGAGATTCGCCGGCGGGAGACCATCCCGGCCGGCGAGCGCGAGCGCGTCGAGACGGCGAAACGGAACCTCAGACGCGAGCGACTCCAGCGGAAACAGCGGATCGAGGACGACGACATCAGCTTCGAGCAGGGTGAACGACTCGTCGAAGCCGTCGTCGGGATCGATCGAGCACTGGACGCACTCGAATCCCTCGACTCGCCGTCGATCGAGGAAGAACAGAAGCGCCAACAGGCGGCCGACAGAAAGCGCTGGATGAAGTTCCTGAAGAAGGCGCTCGGTCGAGACGAGGGCGGCCGACGGGCGGGGCGGTGAGACGGTGAGTCGAAACGCCGAAATCGCCGCCGTCTTGGAGGAGTTTGCCGACCACCTCGAAGCGCGGGACGTCGAGTACAAGCCGAACAGCTACCGCCGTGCAGCCGACAGCGTCCGTGCCCACACCGTCGCGATCGAGACGCTCGCCAAACGCGGCGGCGCAGACGCCGTCGCAGAGATCGACGACGTCGGCGATGCCATCTCCTCGAAGATCGTCGAGTACCTCGAAACCGGCGCGGTCGAGGAACTGGAGGAACTCCGCGCGGAGCTACCGGTCGACATGGACGCCCTCACCGCCGTCGAGGGCGTCGGACCGAAGACCGTCGCCGACCTGTACGACGAGTTGGACGTCCGGACGCTCGATGACCTCGAAGACGCCGCCGAGGCCGGTGAGATACAGAAACTGTACGGCTACGGGCCGAAGACGGAAACGAACATCCGTGAGGCGATTCCCTTCGCCAGGGAGGCGCGCAACCGGAGCCTCCTCGGCGACGCCCGCCCGATTGCGGATGCGGTTCTTTCGACACTCGCGGAACATCCGGCCGTCGAACGCGCCGAAACGGCCGGATCGATCCGGCGCTGGCGGCCGACGATCGGCGATGTCGACGTTCTCGTCGGGACCGACGATCCGGAGGCAGCCGTCGATGCTCTCGTGTCGTGGGACGGCACGGACGACGTCATCGAGGCCGGGACCGGAAAGGCAAGCGTCCGGTGTGAGGGCTTCCGGGTCGATCTCCGTGCCGTCGACGACTCGGAGTTCGGTGCCGCCCTGCAGTATTTCACCGGATCGAAGGCCCACAACGTCACGGTCCGAAACCGGGCGATCGATCGGGCGTTGAAGCTCAACGAATACGGCGTCTTCGACGTGTCCGATCTGGAGGACGACACCGATCAGCGCGCCGGTGTCCGGGCTGCCGGGGAAACCGAGACGGGCGTCTACGAGGCACTTGGGATGGCGTGGGTGCCCCCGGAGCTCCGGGAGGATCGCGGCGAGGTCGAGGCTGCTGCCGAAGACGACCTGCCGACGCTGCTCGAACGCGCCGAAATTCGCGGTGATCTCCACCTGCATACGAACTACTCCGACGGCAGGAACACGATCGCCGAGATGGCGACCGCTGCCGCCGACTTCGGCCACGAGTACATCGCCATCACCGACCACGCGACGGGGCCGGGGATGGTCGGTGGCGTCGGTCTAACCGACGAGGAACTGACAGAACAGATCGAGGCCGTTCGGGCGGCAGACGACGAGGTACCGATCGACCTCTTCGCGGGCGTCGAGGCCAACATCGACGCCGAGGGTGGCGTCTCCGTCGGTGACGATGTCCTTTCGGAACTGGACCTCGTCGTCGCCTCGCCACACAGCGGACTCGACGGCGACGGGACGGATCGGATCGTCACCGCGATCGAACACCCGGAGGTGAACGTCATCGGCCATCCGACCGGCCGGCGACTGAACCAGCGTCCCGGCCACGACCTGGACTTCGAGGCCGTCGCCGAGGCTGCCGCCGAACACGACACCGCCCTGGAGATCAACGCCGATCCACACCGGCTGGATCTCCACGGTGCGGCCGTCCAGATCGCCGTCGACGCCGGCGCGACGATCGCCATCGACACCGACGCTCACCACCCCGACTCCTACGAGTACATGCGATACGGCGTCCACACCGCTCGTCGTGGCTGGGCCGGTCCCGAAGACGTCTTGAACTGCCGTCCGGCCGACGGCGTCAGATCGTTTCTGAAGTGATGTGTGGAACCGACACCGACCGCCGGTTTCTGCTCGACGTGATGTGCGGCAAACTCGCCGTTTACCTGCGAATGTGCGGCCACGATGCGGCCTACGCCGGCGATCGGAACGTCACGGACGACGACCGACTGCTCGTGATCGCCGACGCGGAAAATCGGACGCTCCTCACCCGCGACCGGGAACTTGCCGGACGGACCGAGGACGCCCTCCTGTTGGCGGGAACCGAGACGACAGAACAACTCCGGGAACTCGCCGACTCGGGCATCCCACTCGAACTCGACGATGCTCCGGCACACTGTGGCCGCTGCAACGGCCGAGTCGACGCCGTCGATCCGGAGTCGAAAACGCCGGCGTATGCACCGGATCCTGCCGCCGTCGACTGCTTCCGTTGTCGATCCTGTGGACAGGTCTTCTGGAAGGGTAGCCACTGGAATCGTGTGGAGCGCACACTCGAGGATGTATAAACTACCGTCGCCCCTCGATCAGTTCGCGGTCCACTCCTCACAGGCGTCCATGTCGTCCATGACCTCGCCGTGGTGGCCACAGTAGGGTTCCATCCCGTCGTCGGTCCGGACGTACCGGAAGTGGGCACAGTTCCCACAGTAGGGGTCACCGACGACGTCGGGTTCGTCGCCGAGGATCTCGATATCCTCACCCGCCGTCGCCCCGCCGTCGGCGACGCTCTGATTGCTGCCGAAGCCGTCTGTGTTCCGACCGCCCGTCCGGTTCGATCGCTGTCGTCGTTCCGCTTCGGTTCCTCGCCGCTCGCTCCCCGAATCGGCGCGTGTGCTCCCTGTGTCGCTCCGGTTTCCGGGGGTCTCCGATTCGTCGCCCATCACGACGGCATCGTCCTCGAGCGTCGTTCCGTCTGCCGCCTCCGAATCCGTCGATCGGTTCGTCTGCGTCTCGACGTTCCCGTCGGGGGAGTTCCCGAAGACGCCGATGCCGCCGATACCGTCCAGTCGGCCGCGCAGTCGTTCGTCGGAGACCTCGACGATCCGCGTCTCGCCACCCTCGGTGATCTCGAGTTTGACCGTCCCACCGGGGTCGTTCCGGGCCTTGAAGTTCGCAACCGCGGCGAACAGACACCAGCAGGTGACGATCGCACCGAGGAAGTAGACGCCGACGGCGACGGCCGTCATCGACGTGTTGCCAGACCCGCCGATCCAGTCGACCGGATACGCGTGATAGAACACGCCGACGCCGGCGAGTGAGACGACCGCCCCGCCGACCGCGGCGATGCGAACGTCCATCGGGGCTCGCGGCAACACGGCCATCGTTCCGAGCAACACCGCCGGCAGACCGACGCCGGCCAGCACGCCTGCGGCCTCCCGGGCGTCGAAGACGGACCAGCCGAGTCTCGCCCCGACCTCGGTCGCTGCGAGGGCGATCCCCGCGACGAGGAGGACTGCACCGGCGGCAAACAGCGCGACCCCGGCGTACAGCCGCCGATCCCCGCCGCCGCTTTCGTATGCCTCCCTGAGGCTAGTCATACCGGCCGCTACGTACCCATCACACAAAATCCTACGTCAGACGGGCGCACGACACCGCCGTCGGCCGAACGCTCAATCGAAGAACGCTGCCAGCCGATCGGCTGCTTCCTCTACCCGTGGCGTGACGAGCGCGAACCGAATCCACTCCTCGCGGGAATCCCCGAAGGCGTCCCCCGGCATCCCGGCGACGCCCGCCTCCTCGATCAGCCGCTTTACGTTGTCGAGCGTCCCCGGAAACCCATCGAAACGGACCATAATATAAAACCCGCCCTGTGGCCGGGTGTACGTCGCGCCGATGTCGTCCAGCGCCGAGCAGAACGTCTCGATTCGCTCGCCCAACACCGCCCGTGTCGCCTCGTAGTACGCCTCCGGCGTCTCCCGTAACGCCTTCAAAACGGCGTGTTGGGCCGGACGCGAACAGGCGACGTTTATCAGCATGTGCTGTGTTCGCACCTCGTCGATCACCGACTCCGGGTAGATGCCGTAGCCCATCCGCAACCCGGTGACCGCCATCGACTTCGAGAAGCCGTTCGTCACCGCTCGATTCGGCGAGTCGACCGACAGCGCCGAGGCGAACGATCCCCCGTAGTCGAACTGCTCGTACACCTCGTCGCTGACCAAAAGCGCGTCGTACTCCTCGGCGATGGCGACGAGTTCCCGCTTCGTCTCCGCGCCGTAGACGGCCCCCGTGGGGTTGTTCGGCGAGTTGACGACGATGACGGACGTCTCCGAACTCGCCGCCTCCCGAACCGCCGCCGGATCGAGCTGGCCGTCTTCGGCTGCGGCGACGAACCGTGCCGTCGCACCGAGCATCGACGCCCGTCCGTAGTAGTAGGGGTACACCGGATCGGTCAGAAGGATCTCCTCGCCGTCGAAGACCTCGTAGCCACAGGCGGTTGCGAGGTGGTTTGCCTCCCCCGTGCCGTTCGTCACGACGACCGAGTCGACGTCGACGCCGTGTCTGTCGGCGATCGCTTCGCGCAGTTCCCGCAGACCCGTACTCGGCGGGTACTGATACGCCGACACGTCGGCGTCGGCGTACTCCCGGATCCCCTCCCTGAGCGCCGCCGGTGGCTCCCAGTCGGGGTTGCCCGAAACCATGTCGATCACGTCCCGATCTACCCCCTCGGCGTACTTCATCACGAGAAAGAAGGCGGGGCGGTCGTACTCCTCCATACCACCCCGGTCGGACGCCGCCGCCGAGGATCTGTCGGTCTGCTCCCACCGCCGATCGCCGCAATCCCCGATGGTTTCAACTGCGCCGCCGCCGTCGTCGAGACATGGTCGACGATTCGGCCGATCCGATCGAACGGACCGTCGGAACCGCACTTCGGAAGCGGGATCAGACCGTCGCCGTCGCCGAATCCTGCACCGGCGGTCTCGTCGGATCGCTCCTGACCGACGTCCCCGGATCGAGTGACTACTTCGATCGGAGCCTCGTCACCTACTCCTACGACGCGAAACTCGATTTGGGAGTGCCGCGGGAGACGCTCGATTCCGTCGGGGCGGTGAGTGAACCCGTCGCCCGCGACATGGCCCGAGCGGTCCGTGATTCGGCGGGGACGACGTGGGGCGTCGCGACGACCGGCATCGCCGGTCCGGACGGCGGAACCGACGAAAAGCCCGTCGGGACGGTTTATATTGCGATCGCCCACGCCGGACCGTGGGGAAGCGGCGACTCCTTCAGCCGGGTTCGGCGGCACGTCTTCGACGGCACCCGAACCGAGATCAAACGGAAGATCGCAACGCAGGCGCTGGCGGCGCTACACGCCGCCGTCTGCGAGTAGCGCCCTCTGGATACCCCATCCCACCGGCCACTCCTCGCCCACGGCACTTTTCACCCGTCCGCTCGATCGGCTATTCGATGAACAAGGAGGGACACGTTCTCAACGCGCTGTTGCTCGGTGTCGGTCTCGGCGTCATCCTCGAGCCCTCGGGGACGATCGAAACGGCGGAGTCGATTCTCGCGGTGACGATTCCCGTCACCCTCGGGGCGCTGTTTCCCGACGTCGACACCGCCTTCGGCAAACACCGAAAGACGCTGCACAACGTCCCCGTGTTGGCACTCTTCGTCGTCTTTCCGATCGCCTTCGGCAACCTCCAGTACGTCTGGATCGGCATTCTGACCCACTACGCGCTGGATTACTTCGGCAGCAGGCGAGGGATCGCGCTGTTTTATCCGGTCTCGGATTCGGAGTTCGGTTTCCCCTCCGGCGTGGCGACCTCGAGTCGATTCGCCAACGTCGTCACCCTCGTCATCACCGGCTTCGAGTTGGCCGTGGCGGCGGCTATCGTCTACGTCCTGCCACAGTACGTCCCCGAGACGGTCGAAACGCTCGTCGCATTCCTCGTGTAGCGATCAGTACACGCTCACGTCGTCGAACCGCCCCTCGTAGGCGAGGTTGCTCGGATGCGTCGGCTCCGTCCCGGACAGGAACACTCGGTCGACCTTCTCGTAGCTGTTCTCGAAAAAGAGGTGGCTGAACTCCGCGGCACACCGCAGTCTGTGGCCGATGCCATCGCGGTGGAAGACGCGGCGTGGCGCACCCGACCGAAACGCCGACGCAAGCGCCGCCTCGGTGTCGAAGTCGTCTTCGAAGGCCGTCCACACCTCGCCGACGGTTCCCCGGAGGTGGGCGTATGACGAGCCAAACGCCGGCAGCGAGAACTCCTTCGCCAGTTCGACTGCCTCCCTCCGGTGGCGCTTCGACGCCTTCGGGTTGTACACCTCGATGCCGTCGATCCGTTCTCTGTGTGCCCGGAGGTCGTGAGCCTCCAGACTCACCGTCGCAAACGCCGGATGCGGCGCGAGGACGACCGCATCCTGTCGGTCGAACTCCGCCAGTGCGCCCTCCAGTGAGATGAAATCCGGAACCGGCTCCGAGAGTCCGAAGGCGAGGACGTGTTTCCGGTTGCGCCAGTCGCCGGTGAACACCTCTCGGCCGGGGACGACGAGCAGTTCGTCGTCGGAAAACCGCTCGGCGCGGTCCCGGATCTCCGGGAGCCGTCGGAAGTGTGGCGCGTAGACGATCGCGTCGAGTCCCCGGGCCTTCGCTCGTTCGACGACGCTTTCATCGAGAATCTTCACGTGTGGATCGACGCGAAACTCGCCCATACGCCGCGGTCTTCTGGAATCGAGTTAGCGGTTCCGGTTCCGACCCAACCCGCCGGCGCTTCCGTCGTTACGTTCGAACGGCCAGAGGAGCGCTTTCAGCGCTCCTCGCTGTCCAACACTCGAATCTGATCGCCACGAACCGTCACCGGGATCGGGACGGTCGCCTCGTACAACTCGACTGTCACCTGATCCTTCCCCTCGTCGATCCGCTGAACCTGTGCCTTCTCGCCTTTGAACGGCCCGGCGATCAACTCGACGATGTCGCCCTCCGCGATGCCCTCGACGTCCGGCTTCGGCGACAGGAAGTGCTCGACCTCCGACATCGCCGACTCGCCGGGGACCAGACTCCGGGCGTGGGGGATGTCTTCGAGGGTCCGTTCGATGGCTGCGGTTCCGGCTGCCTCGACCATCACGTAACTCGTCAGCGAGTCGGGTGCGAGGGCGGCGTGGATGTCCGGCTCCTCGCGGTCGATGATCATGTCCGCGACCGTCTGCTCTTGGCTTGCGGTGGTCTTTACGGCGAAGATCCCCATGTCGATCAGGGTCCTCCGGGGATGAAGGTCATGACCGTGAAGATCAGAAATCCGATGATGCCAACCAGGATAATGCCCAGCCCTGCGATGGCTGACACCTTCGAGAACTCGTCCCACGTCGGCGTACTCGCGAGTTTCAACACCCGGATGTACGACGTGAGGTCTGTCGGCGTGTTCATATTCCACCGTTTCCGCCGAGAGGTTTTTTACTTGTTGGTTACGCGTGCCTCGGTCACTCGACGTAGTCGATGTCGTCGTCGCCGGCCGCGGCCTTTTCGGCTTCGGCTCCGCTCTTGCCGTAGATCTGTGGCGATTCGACGCCGGTGACGACGATCATCGTCTCCATTTTGCCGTCGAAGTCCTTGTCGACGGAGGCACCCCAGATGATGCGTGCATCCGGATCGATCCGGTCGTAGATCTCCTCGACGACGCCTTCTGCTTCCTCGATGGACATGTCGGGGCCACCGACGACGTTTACGAGTGCGCTTTGTGCGCCGTCGAACTCCACGTCGAGAAGCGGCGACCGCAGCGCAGAGCGGATCGAATCCTGCGCTTTGTTCTCGGAGTCGGATTCCCCGAGACCGATCATCGCGACGCCGCCGTTTTCCATGATGGTCTTCACGTCGGCGAAGTCGACGTTGACGAGGCCGGGTTTGGTGATCAACTCGGTCATGCCCTTCACCGAACGCATGAGGACGCGGTCACAGATCTTGAAGGCGTCCTGCAGCGGCATGTTGGGGGCGTACTCCAGCAGTCGGTCGTTGGGAATGACGATCACCGTGTCGGCGACGGCTCGCAGCCGTTCGAGGCCGGCGTCGGCGTTCGCCCGGCGTCGTTCACCCTCGGCCGTGAACGGAATCGTGACGATGGCGATCGTGAGTGCGCCGGCGTCCTGTGCGGCCTGTGCGACGACCGGTGCCGAACCGGTCCCGGTGCCGCCACCGAGTCCGGCGGTGATGAACACCATATCGGAGTCGTCGATCGAGTTGGTGATGTCGTCGATGTTCTCCTGGGCGGCTTCCTCGCCGATCTTGGGGACCGAGCCGGCTCCGCGGCCACCGGTCCGCTGGCGTCCGATCAGGATCTTTTCGTCTGCGGCCACCTCGTCTGCGAGATGCTGTGCGTCGGTGTTGGCTGCGACGAGCTTTGCGCCGTGGATGCCGGCCTCGGTCATCCGCGTCACGGTGTTGCCACCGGCACCGCCACAGCCGAAGACGGTGATCTTCGTTTCGAGATCCTTGACGACACTTGCGAGCTCTTCGTCGGTCATCGAACCGGAGCCTTTGACGGAGGCATCGGAGTCTGCCGGAGTCGATCCCCCAGACCCCGTCCCATCCTCCTCGGCCTCGCCGATTGCATCCTCGACAATCGAATCCATATCGCGGCTGTTGCGTACGCACGCAAAATATCTTTCCCAATGTCTGACGCCCGTCAGACGGAAATCTGACGCCTCAGACGGCTATTTTCGACACCGTTTATAAATGGCGTTCGGCGTCGGCCGTAAACTACTATACGCGATACAAAATCGATCGCTCGCGGAGCCGATCGATCGCTGGCGCGCGCGGTTCAGATCGGGAAGAACCGCTCCTCGTTTCGGTGGACGTCCGACGGCTCGATCGTCTCACCGCCGATATCGACCGGCTGACCGCTCGAAAGCCGGCCGAACGCCGGCCCCTCCTCGACGCCCAGCTTCTTGGCCACCCCCGGATCGAACGCGGTGCGGCTGGCGACGACGGCATCCTCACGCACCGTCACCTCGCTGTACTTCGATTCGAGTATCGTCGCCAGTTCCTCGATCACGGCGCTCCGCGACGCGTCGTCGCGGAAGCAGGCCGTCGTCCCGACCCGTGAGGCCCCCTCTCTGGTCTCGAAGGCGACCGCCTCCGCTTCGAGGACGCTTCTGACCTGCTCTCGATCGATCCCGTCCGCCTCCGAGAGCAACTCCGGCGGCAGGTTCCGGACGACGAACGGCCCGCCGTATCCCACCGCCTGTGTCCCGAGACGGAGCCCCGAATCGATCGGCGAAAGCTTCGCTTCGACCGCCTCGACGAGCGACAGCGGAACGCCCGTCGTCTCCTGCAGCCACGTCTCCGTCACCGTCTCGAAGCCGAGTTCCTCGATTGCCGCCTCGATTTCTGGATCGGCCCCATCGAGCAGGGCGTACTCGGCGTCGCTTCGTTCGAACGCCTCCTCGATGATCGGTGCGATCGGTTCGTTCATCACCCGCGTACACCACTCGGCGGCAACGTGGCCGACCCCCCAGTCCGTCTCGGTCAACACCCGATCGAACCGTGGCGCGTAGTGACCGCCGCCGAAGCCGACGACGGCCCGATCACCCATCGGTTCGACGTCCGCCAGCGCGAGAATCGACCGGGCGACCGCCTCCGCCCCCGCCGGATCGTCGTAGGCCTCCGGCCCCGATCCCAACTCGACGAACAGCGACGGACAGCCGACGTCGGTCGGGCCGTGGTGTGTACACTCGATTCCGGCCTCGTACTCCGGCGGTGCGTACTCCGCGAAGGCTGTTCGCACCCGTGAGAGTGCCCCTGGTGCCGCCGTCGCCAGCGCCCTGTCGTCGCCGCCGTACTCCGCCGGCCCGAAGTTGCCGGTTGCGTGTGCCGTGAGGAGCTTTCCCGTCTCTCCGGAGTGGCGTGAGGCGAAGACGAGGAGATCCGGATCCTCGAAACACGACGCGATCCCCTCGGTGTGGAGGTGTAACTCCTCGATCGTCCGCAGTTCGATTCCCTCCCTCCGGTAGTACGTTCCACCTCCGGATTCGGCCGGTCGGCTCTCGTCGGTCCGTTCGGTCCAGTCTCCGAGTTCAAGCAACTTGTCGCCGATGTGTTCTGCGGCTTCGTCGGCCCGAGAGACGACGATTGCGAGCATAGCCGATTGTCGCTCCGGACGGTGAAAACAGGTCGGGTCCCGTCGATGGACTCCGGAGACTTATGTCCGTTCCGTCGCTCCGTCCGGGTATGGACGTCTACGGCCTCATCGGCAACCCGGTCGAACACTCGCTTTCGCCCCCGATGCACGAGGCAGCCTACGAGGCGTGCGGTATCGATGCCCGCTACGTGACCTTCGAACCGACGGATGCCGTTTCGGCGGTCGAGGCGGCGAAAACGCTCGACGTTGCCGGACTCAACGTGACGATCCCGTTCAAGGAAGACGTTCTCGACGCCGTCGAAGTCGACGACCTCGCGGCCGAAATCGGTGCGGTGAACACGATCGATTTCTCTGGTCCGAATCCGACCGGTCACAACACCGACGCTGCAGGCGTGGTGCGGGCACTCGAACACCACGACGTGTCGCTTTCCGGGTCGGCCGTCGTCGTCGGTGCCGGCGGTGCCGGCCGGGCGGCGTCCTTCGCGCTGGCGACCGAAGGACTCGACGTGACGATCGCAAATCGGACCGTCTCGCGGGCGGAAGCACTGGCCGAGACGGTTCCCGGTGGACGGGCCGTCGGCCTCGATGCGCTTCCCGACGCCGTCCCCGAGGCCGACGTGCTCGTCAACGCGACGAGCGTCGGGATGGAGGAGGATCGATCACCGGTTCCGGCCGAGTCACTTCACGGCGACCTCGCCGTGTTGGATGCGGTGTACGACCCGATCGAGACGCGGCTGCTGCAGGATGCCGCTGCCGCCGGCGCGACGACGGTCGACGGCGCGTGGATGCTGCTGTATCAGGGCGTCGTGGCCTTCGAGATATGGACCGACCGGGACGCACCGGTGGAACCGATGAACGAAGCGCTGCGCGCCCTGCTGTGAACCCCCGATTCGGCAATTTCATTTAAGTAAACCCCCCACCAAGATCAGTCCTATGGGACTACTGCAGAAGCTCAAAACTGCCTTCGGCATCGGTGACTCCGGTTCGGCTGACGCGACGGAGGTCACGGTCGAACACGAGCCAGACACCGACACCGAGGCCGCAATAAAAGGGACCGACGAACCGGTGGCGACGGACACCGACGCGACGGCCTCTACGGGATCGATGACGCAGACACCGACGGATTCGACCGAGGCAGCCGAACCCGCTGAGGCGGGTGCCGGCGTCACGGAACACAGCGGGACCGAAACGGAAGCCGCCGAGCCTGCCGAAGCAGCGGGGCCTGTCCCTGATTCCGATTCCGATGGCCCGGATGCAAGCAACGACCCGATCGAAAACATCAGCGGGATCGGTCCAGCCTACGCCGCTCGACTCGGAGATGCCGGCGTCGAAACGGTCGCCGAACTGCTCGCAGCCGACCCCGAGGAACTCGCCGACGCGACCGAACTCTCCTCGGGTCGGATCGAACGCTGGCAGGATCGGGCGAGACAACACTGACCTTCCTCAGAATCAGACGAAAAAGAATTACTGCCGCGTCTCCTCGTCTGCGGTAGATGCGAGCCCACACCGACCGGGAATCGTTCCATCGAACGGCCTCGGGGGCCGACCCGACGACACGGGTTCCCGTCGAACTCCAGTTCGACGTCTCGGATCCCTACGAGGCATACCGCCGTGCGCGAACCGACGGCGGCGTGTACCTCGAAACGACCGGCGGACAGTCCGGCTGGGGGTACTTTGCCGTCGATCCGGTCGAGCGACTGACCGTCGGTCCCGACGCCGTCTCACTCGACGACGGCTCGCCGTCGCTCGAGGAACTCGATCGACTCCTCGACGGCGAGACGCTACGACGCGGTGACTGTGACGTGCCCTATCCCTGCGGTGCGTTCGGGTGGCTCTCCTACGACGTCGCCCGCGAACTCGAATCCCTTCCGGATTCGACGATCGACGACCGTGGACTGCCCCGACTGCAGCTTGCCGTCTACGACTGTGTCGCGGCGTGGGAGGAGCCTCGCGGCGAGGAGACGACCGTCCGGGTCTGTGCCTGCCCCCGCCTCGGTGACCACGAGACGGTCGACGCCGCCTACGACTGGGCGGTCGCCCGAGCGCGGGATCTCATCGCCCGGGCCGTTTCCGGCGACCGATCCGTCGGACGCGGCGCGACACACCGGCGACACACCCCCTTCGACCCCGACGTTTCCCGGGACGTGTTCGCCGATCGAGTCGACCGCGTCACGGAGTATATCCGCGACGGCGACACGTTTCAGGCGAACATCTCACAGCGACTCTCGGCCCCGGCGACCGTCCATCCGGTCGAGGCCTTCGCCGCGCTCCGTCGGGTAAATCCGGCTCCGTACTCCGCCCTCGTCGAATTTCCCGGGATCGATCTCGTGAGTGCGAGTCCCGAACTCCTCCTGGATGTCGAGGGAGGTCGACTGGAGACCGAACCGATCGCCGGCACCCGTCCACGTGGCGATTCGGAGACGGCCGACGCCGAACTCGAAGCCGACCTGCTGTCCGACGAAAAGGAGCGGGCCGAACACGCGATGCTCGTCGACTTAGAGCGCAACGACCTCGGGAAGGTGAGTCAGTACGGATCCGTCGACGTCAGCCAGTACCGCCGCGTCGATCGCTACTCGGAGGTGATGCATCTCGTTTCGCTGATCGAAGGGCGGCGAAGAGACGACTGTTCGATCGCCGACGCGGTCGCCGCAGCCTTCCCGGGCGGAACGATTACCGGCGCGCCGAAGCCACGGACGATGGAGATCATCGACGAACTCGAAACGACACGCCGTGGGCCGTACACCGGAAGCATCGGCGTCTTCGGGTTCGACGACCGGGCGACGCTCAACATCATCATCCGGACGCTCGTTCGTCACGGCGACCGGTACTACCTCCGGGTCGGTGCTGGCATCGTCCACGACTCCGATCCTGATGCCGAATACGAGGAGACACTCGACAAGGGTCGCGCTCTCGTCGAGGCGATCGATGCGGCACTCGAAAATCGAACGCTGTCCGTCTCCATCGAGGACGCCTCTCGACCGGGAACCGTCCGGTGATCTCAGCGCATGAAATTCCACGTGGACGGACAGTTGTGTGAACGCGACGAGGCGACGGTCAGCGTCGAGGATCGAGGATTTCGGTACGGCGACGCCGCCTTCGAGACGCTTCGTGCATACGGCGGTGAGGTGTTCGCGTGGGATCGACACGTCGATCGGCTCCGATCGACCTGTGAGACGCTCGGGATGCCCGACGTGGTTCCCGACGATCTTCCGTTGCGGGTCGCCGAGACCCTCTCGGCGAGCGACCTCGAGGACGCTTACGTTCGCGTGTCGATCACCCGTGGCGTCCAACCGGGGAAGCTAACGCCGGGCGAAGCGGTCGATCCGACGGTCGTCGTCGTCACGAAGCCACTTCCACGCGGTGGCGTCGAGGGGTCGTCGGTGTGGGCGGAACCTGCCGTTGCCCAGTCGGTGAAAACCCGCCGGATTCCCGACTCCGCGCTTCCGGCCGATGCGAAGACACACAACTATCTCAACGGCATCCTCGCTCGCTTAGAGCTCAGACGGGCATCTGGTCCGGAGTACAGCCCCGACGAGGCCCTGTTGCGCGACACCGACGGAAACGTCGCCGAAGGGGCGACGAGCAACGTGTTTTTTGTTGACGACGGCGTGCTGAAAACGCCCGCCAAAGGAGCGATTCTTCCGGGAATCACCCGAGAGGTCGTCCTCGAACTCGCCGAATCCGAGGAGTTCCCGATCGAACGCTCTGGGTATTCGATTTCGGATGTCCGGAACGCCGACGAGGCCTTCTTCACGAACACGACGTGGGAGATTCGGCCGATCGCCTCGCTGGACGGCATCGACATCGGCGGCGGTCCGATGACGACCCTCCTGTCGCGGCTGTACGACGAGCGCGTCGAGGCTCGCTGCTACGACTAGAACTCGAAGTTCGACTTCGAGACGAGGTCGTCGTCCGTCTCCAGAGGCCCGACGCCGAGTAACTCGAAGTCGTCGTCGGTCAGATACACGTCTCCGTCCGCCGTCGTGACCTCGATTTCGTTCAGATACGCGCCCTCACAGGGGCCGAAGGAACACCGTCCGGTGTCGGATTCGAAGTACGCGCCGTGGTTCGTACAGACGATTTCGCCGTCGCGCATCTCCGCGCCCGATCCTTTGTCGAGTTTGATGTGAGTGAAATGCTGGCAGTAGTTCAGCCAGCCGACGACGTCTTCTTCCAGCCGAACCAGGATCGCCTCCTTCCTTTCACCGTCGTCGCTCACGCGGAAGACGAACGTGCTGTCCTCGGGGATCGCCTCCCGTGCGACGATGCGGTCGTCGGATCCCATCGAATGTGGGTACGTTCTCCTACCGTTTGTCTGTATCCATTGCACCCAGTGTATCGGAGAATGGGATATAGCCCCGTAATTTTAAGTCATCCTCTCCTCCTTTCGGGTATGGACGGTATTCGTGTCGAGTTGGCGGTCGGTGGCCCGGCGGAATGTCCCGTTTCGACGATCGCTGCCGAAGGGGACGGCCCCGTCGAGGACGTGACGTGGACGCGAACCACCGACGACAGCGCAACCGAACAGTTTCGACTCCTGGGTGGCGCAAACGGCACCGCAGACGAGGTCGACGCGGAGTCGGTGTTCGACATCGGCGACGACAGGGTCTACGAGATCGAACGGGATCGTTCCGACGGCACCCAGTGTGTCTGTGAAATCCTGGAGTCACTCGACTGTCCGATCAACGACGTTCGTGTGTTGCCGGACGAACTGGTGTTGACGCTGCATCTGTCGGACGTCTCGAAGCTCCGGTCGGCGGTCGCGGCACTCGAGGATGCCGCCGAACGGGTCGAGGTTCGATACCTCGTTCGCACCGGAACCGAAGACGCCGACGGGAGCGACCCAGTCGTCGTCGATCGGGGACGACTCACCGACAGACAGCGGGAGGTGCTGGAGACAGCACACGCCATGGGATACTTCGAGTATCCGCGGGAGTCGAACGCGACGGAGGTCGCCGAGGAACTCGGGATCGGTGTCCCGACCTTTACCGAACACCTCGCCGTCTCGCAGGCGAAGCTTCTCGACGAGATTTCGCCTGAGGCGTAGGTCGTTGTCCGCAACTGTACGGCACCCGACGGAGTGTCACTCGGCCCTCAGTGAGCGTATGTCCACTGACAGCCCCGAAGCGTCGGCGTCGGACAGCGGCGGTGACCTGCCGCCGATCGTCAGAGCCCGTCCGCCAGGCGTCGACGACTGCAGCGTCGTCAGATTCGGCAACGGTGCGGAGATCCGGTATCGTTCGCTCGAAGACGGCATCGAGGAGGCGTGGGTCCCGCCCGACGGATCCGAGCCGGTCAGAGCCCACCGACGGGAGAACACCGACGAGACGACCCTCGAGGCGGCGTTTCGAACCGTCGGTACGTACCTCTCCTTCGAGAGTCGGGAACGAGCGGCCTTCAGCTGGGGCGAGGACAACCTCGCCGTCATCCTCGGAACCCACTGATCACAGGAGCGTCGACGGATCGATATCGCCGTCGGGGCCGCCGACCGTGTACTCCCCGTCGGCTGCTGTCGGATCGTCGGTGAGGACGACCGAGCCACCGGCGACGATCGGCGCGATGAGTCCGCCGGCGACGATTCCCGGTTCGGTGAACGACCCGTCGACGACGACCGCTTCGTCGGTGAGGCCGAGTCGATCGATAACCGTCTTCGCCGCCCGGAGCACCGCACCGTGTGTGTAGCTCGTGTGTTCGGTTTCGAGGAGCACGTCGCCCTTGTCGACGATATCGGGTGGCGCCGTCGGGTTTTCACTCCAGACGTCGCGTTCGAAATACGCCATCGTCGGGTCCTCCGGATCGCCGCCGTAGGCGATGAGCTTTGCCCCTGGCGGTGGCTGGTACGTGGTACACTCTGATACCGGCACGACGAGGGCGTCGGCGTCGGCCTGTGTCCGCGACGGCTCGAAGCTGACCTGTGCTCCGAGTAGCGCCGCTCCGTACAGCGTCAACACCGGCTCGGGGACCGGATCGTCGGCGATTCCGACCGTATCGCCCGATCGGATCCCGTGGTGTCGCAGGAAGTTGCCGATCTTCCAGGCACTCGTACAGAATCGCCGGTAGTCGTAGGATCGGTCGGTTGCCCCCGAATCCGACCGCAGTGCCGTCGCGTTCGACCGACGATCCCGAGACACCGCGTCGCCAACGACATCCATACCTCCGATAGGTCTCCCAACCGCTTATACGGCGTGGCAAACAGGCGGCATTTCCTCCGACGATCCGTCTGCCGCGCTCCCGCCTCGGCGGATCGCCGCTCTGATCTCAGATCATACGGCGCGTGGCCTCGTCCTGATACATAAATGATCGGAGCCGAGGCTCGGATCTCGGGTGGTCGTCCTGAGAGAGGTTCGCCGAAATCACCTCCGGGAAGCGCCGGAGGGTTTGTGTACTTTGCATACGATGTAAACAGCATGGGAACGATATCGGTTCGTGTACCCGACGAATTAGAGGCCGAACTCGATGCGTATCTCGACGAGGAGAACCTCGATCGGAGCACGGCCGTTCGAAAGCTTCTGTCCGAGGGGCTCGACGAGTGGCGGCGCGAGCAGGCCCTCGATCAGCTTGCGGCCGGATCCATCACGTTCAGCAAGGCGGCTGAACTGGCAGGGATGTCGGTCTGGGACTTCGCCCAACTCACAAAAGAGCGTGACGTAACCTGGGTCGCGGACGATCATCTCGACGCTGACCTCGAGGCGCTGTGAATGTGGGTCTTCGACGCTACACCGCTCATTTACCTTGCGAAAGTCGACCGACTCGGACTCGTCGAGTACCTGGAATCGCCGTGTGTTATCCCCGAACGCATCCACGAGGAGGTCGTCGAAACCGGCCTCGAGCAGGGATATCCGGACGCCCGTCGCATCGAGCGCAGCGTCGATGCCGACAGGTTTGATATCCTGTCGGTTGAGGCCACCCCGCTGCTGTCCCGCCTCCAGGATAATAGCAATCTCAGCGCCGCCGACGTCGCTGTCCTCGCCTGCGCCGACGCCCACGATGGTGTGGCCGTGA